>NZ_JBHSFQ010000006.1:0-277926 GCF_042653925.1 Nocardiopsis mangrovi | reverse complement strand
CGCCCCGCGGGCGCCGCGGGCGCCGACACCGCCGCCGGGCGCGCCGCGCCCTCCCCGCCCTCGGTGTCCTCCTCGCCCGGCCCGTCCTGGAGTCGGCCGCACAACCGGCACCGTACGGTCTCGGGCGGCAGCGGGCACGGGCAGTAACGGCAGGTGGTCGTGCACGCGGCGTCGTAACGGGCGAGCAGCGGGTCGGGCCGGTCGTTCATGGTTCAAGAGCCTCGCACATCCGCAGCGGCGCCCCGGCCGCGCGGATCAGCCGGCCCGCCGGGCGACGCGCACGGCGGCCGGCAGGCACAGCGCCATCGCCAGTGCGGTGAGCGCGAACCCGGGGCCGTACCCGAGGGCCTGGATCACGATGCCCAGCCCGAGCGCGCCCGCGCCGGTGCCGCCGTCGATGCCGATGTTCCAGGCGGCGCTGGCCGTCCCGTAGCGCGGCGGGCCGGAGCGGCGGAACATGACGGTGATCGTGTCGTTCTGCACCGCACCGAACCCGGCGCCGAACAGCACCGCGCCCGCGACAACCGCGACCGCGCCCGCCGCGCCGGGCCCCGCCCAGCCGCCGCCCGCCGGCCACACGGCCGCGGCGGCCAGGGCCATGCCCGCGATGACGGCGAGTACGGAGGGAACCAGCAGCACCGGGCGCCCGTGGCGGTCGCTGAGCGTCCCCGCCACCCATCGGGTGGCCACCGACGCCATGCCGTAGCCCAGCAGGGCGGCCGCCGCCACCGGCGCGGCCCGTTCCAGGGGGATGGCCAGGAAGGTCACCACCGCGCTGGAGGCGATGGCGGCCACGAGCATGAGCAGCAGCGGGGCGGCGAGCGAGAGCAGGTGCCGTCCGCGGTCCCCACGCGTCGCGGCGGTCGCGGCCCGCCGGACGCCCGCGCCCGGGGACCGGCCCGTGCCGTCGCCGGCCGCCAGCCAGATCCCGGCCGCCGCCACCGCGCCGAGGGCGGGGCCGAGCGCCGCGATCCAGAACACCGGCGCGAACCCGGCGTTGAGGGCGAGCCAGACCCCGAAGGGCAGCAGGACGACGTTGGGAATCCCCACCGCGAACCCGTAGTAGCCGGTCGCACGGCCGATCTGATCGGGCGGCACCAGCCGGGCGGCCAGCGCCGCTCCCACGACGGTGATCATGCCGAACCCGATCCCCCGCACGGCGGAGACGGCGATGAGCGGCCACAGGTCGGTCGTCAGCAGGAACAGCGGGGCGGGCAGGCCGAGCACCAGCGCCCCCGCGGGAAAGGTCCACCGGTAGCCGCCGCGGTCGAGCAGCCAGGGCATGGCCAACTGGGTGACGACGGTGGTGAGCATGAACACGGCGGTGGTGGCGCCCGCGCCGACCTCGCCGGCGCCGCCGCGCGCGGCCCACAACGGCACGACCGGGAGCAGCAGGAGGTAGCCGGAGAAGGTGGCGACGGTCGCGAGGACCAGCAGCCGGAACGCCCGTCCCGTCAGGCCGAGGTGCCGCTCCGGTTCCCCCGGTTTCATCCTGACATCCGAGGAATTCACCATGAAGCCTTTCTAACGCACGGCCCGGCCCCGCCGCATCCCGGCGGCCCGGCCGGGCCGCCGTGTCCGCCCGCGCCGGTCCCGCCCCGTCAGGCCCGGGCCCCCTCCCCTGTGTGCTCCGCCAGCCAGGTCGCGATGCGCCGCGCGATCTCGGGCCGCACGGCGCGTTCGGCGTGGCCCATCCCGGGGACGATCCAGAGGTCCTTGGGCTCGTTCGCGGCCCCGTACAGCCGCTCGGCGTGCTCGACGGGGAAGTAGGAGTCCGCGTCGCCGTGGACGACGAGCAGCGCGCCCGGCGCGATGCCTGGGGCGAGTTCGACGGGGTCGGGCGGGACGGGGTCCCACTGGCGGTCGGTCACCCGGACCTTGCGGGCCACGCGCAGGAACCACCGGCCCACCGCCTGCTCGACGCCGAAGTGCAGCAGCCGCATCCGCTTCGAGTCGCGGTAGTACCACTGCCCGGGGCCGCTGACCGCGACGACCGCCGCGACGCCGCCGAACATCGCGGCGTGCCGGACCGCGACCGCCGCGCCCATGGAGAACCCCACGGTCGCGATCTCGGTGTAGCCGCTGTCGCGCAGGTGGGCGACGACGGCCTCCAGGTCGTGGACCTCCTCGTTGCCGACCGTGCAGTGCCCGTCGGAGCCGTGGTGGCCGCGGAAGTCGAACGTCATGACGTCGCCGACCGTCAGCAGCACCGAGGCGATCATGCGGGTGAGCGGGCTGCGCCAGGTGCCCGTGAACCCGTTGGCGAGCACGACGGCCGTGGTGCGCTCACCGGGACCGCGGAGGAAGGCGGAGTCGAGGTGGACCCCGTCGGACGTGGTCAGTCGCTTGCGGACGGGATCGCCGTGGGCGGGGCGGTGCAATGCGTCGGACATCCCACCATCGTGCCTGACCGGGGTGGACATCGGCAGTCGGGCCCGCACGTGTTCGCCGGGTGGCGCTCACCCCCCTTCACCGCGTGCCGCCGGTCGCGGCCGCGGGCATCGGGGGCGCGGCCCGCCGTCCGCGACGATCGATCCGCGCGGCGGGGCCGCCGGTGGCGCGCCGCTAGACCGCGCGCCGGCGGTGGCGGCGGCGCCCCCGCCCGGTCAGCAGCAGCGAGCGCAGGTCCAGGGCGATGTGCAGCACCATGGGGATGAAGATGCTGCCGGTGCCGAGGTAGACCACCATGAACAGCGCCCCGAGCAGACCGGGCCCGACCAGGCCCCACCAGCCCTGGTAGACGTGCGCGACCGCGAACACGACGCACGACACGATCGCCACCAGCCACACCGGCAGCCCCAGCGCCACCCCGAGGGCGACGAACAGGCCCCGGTAGAGCAGCTCCTCGCAGATGCCGGCGGTGATGCCGAGCCCGGCCGCCATCCGGCGCTCGGCGCGCGTGTGCGGGGCGAGCACCTCCAGGACGTCGCCGCCGGGCTCCGGCCCGGGCGGCAGCAGCGGGCGCGACCCGTTCGGCCCGCCCCCGGCGGACCGGTCGCGGGTGATCAGCCAGAGGATGAGCATCGCGACCGCGAACCCGATGACAGCCGCGAGCAGCGGGCCCCAGGCGTGCGGCGCGCGCAGGCCGAGGTCGGCCACTGAAAGCGCCGGGGAAAGCACCAGGATGAGCAGGATGACCGCCGCCCAGCCCCACTGGATGCAGATGGCCAGCCGGTAGAAGCGGGTCAGCGCCCGCGGGTCGGTGTCGCGGCCGCGTTCCAGCCGTTTGAACGCGCCGCGGCCGATCAACGGCTCACCGATCGCGGCGTAGGCGAAGAGGACGATCCCGAGGATCGTCGCGATGAGACTGAACTGAGGAATGCTCTCGGACCACGGCACGGCCCACAGCCTAAGAGATACGGACCGCCATGCCGCACATTCCGGACTCGCCGCGTCGCTTTCCGCCCTTATGGGGGCGCGGACACGGGAATGTGGCGCCGACGTCGCCACGGGCGTGTCGCACGCTTTGCCCCCTTGAGATATCGCGCACCGCGGGTGACCGTGGAAAGTGTTCCGCGTCACATCAGGCGCGGACCGACGACGTCGCCCGCGCGCTCCCCGCCGGAGACGCGCCCCGGCCGCGGCGGCCGAGAACCGGCCCCGGCCGGCCGCATGCGGGCGGAGGAAGGTTGGGAAGCATGACGGACGCATCCGGTCCTGCGACCGGCGGCAGGGCACCGGCGGCCGACCGGCCCGCGGACATCCGCAACGTGGTCCTGGTCGGCCCGTCCGGAGCAGGCAAGACGACACTCCTGGAAGCGCTGCTGTACGCAGCGGGCGCCGTCCCCCGCCGGGGCCGCGTCGAGGACGGCACCACCGTCGGCGACCACGACGACGCGGAGGTGCGCCAGCGGCGCTCGGTCAACCTCGCCGTGGCCCCGATCCGCACCGGCGGCGTGAAGGTCACCTTGATCGACACGCCCGGCTACGCGGACTTCGTGGGCGACCTGCGCGCCGGGCTGCGCGCCGCCGACGCGGCGCTGTTCGTGGTCTCCGCCCTCGACGGGGTCGACGGCCGCACCCGGCTGCTGTGGGACGAATGCGCGGCGATCGGCATGCCGCGGGCCGTCGCCGTCACCAAGATCGACCACCCCCGGGCCGACTTCGCCGCGACCGTCGCCCAGTGCCGCGCGGCCTTCGGCGACGGCGTCCTGCCCGCCTATGTCCCGGTCGTCTCCGGCGAGGGCGGCGGCCGCCGGGTGGAGGGCCTGTTCGGGCTCGTCTCCCAGCGCTACCACGACTACTCCTCGGGGGAGCCCGTGGCGGCCGCCCCGCCGGCCGGGCTCGCCGGGGACGTCGCGCCGATGCGCGACGAGCTGATCGAGGGGGTGATCCAGGAGAGCGAGGACGAGACCCTGATGGACCGGTACATGGAGGGCGCGGACCTCGACCCCGACATGCTCATCGCCGACCTGGAGACCGCGGTGGCGCGCGGCGGCCTGCACCCCGTACTCCCCGTCTCCGCCGTGCACGGCGCCGGGATCCGGGAACTCCTGCGCGAGCTGCCGCGCGCCACGCCGTGCCCGGCCGAACGCCGCCTGCCCGAGGTGGCCACCGTGGACGGCCGCCCCGTGGAGGGGCTGTCGTGCGATCCCGACGGCCCGCTGCTGGCCGAGGTCGTCAAGACGGTGAGCGACCCCTACGTCGGCCGGGTGAGCCTGGTCCGCGTGTTCTCGGGGACACTGCGGCCCGACACCGTCGTGCACGTCAGCGGGCACGGACTCGCCGACCGCGGGCACGACGACCACGACGTCGAGGAGCGCGTGGGCGCGCTGTCGGTCCCCATGGGCAAGCACGCCGCCCCGGCCGCAGCCGCCATCGCCGGGGACGTGTGCGCCGTCGCCAAGCTCACCCGGGCCGAGACCGGGGACACCCTCTCCGCCCGCGAGAGCCCTCTGCGGATGCCGCCGTGGAGCTTCCCCGACCCGTTGCTGCCGGTCGCCCTGCGCGCCGCCTCGGCCGCCGACGAGGACAAGCTCGCGCAGGCGGTCGCCCGGCTCGCGTCGGAGGACGTCACCCTGCGGGTCGAGGTGAACGACGAGACCCACCAGATGGTGCTGTGGTGCATGGGCGAGGCCCATCTGGACGTCGCGCTGGACCGGCTGTCCAGACGCTACGGGGTGGCCGTCACGACCGGCGAGGTCCGCATCCCGCTGCGCACGACCTTCGCCGCGTCCTCCGAGGGCACGGGGCGCAACGTCAAGCAGAGCGGCGGGCACGGCGAGTTCGGGATCTGCCGGATCTCGGTGCGGCCGCTGCCGTCGGGGGCGGGGCTGGAGTTCGTCGACGAGATCGTGGGCGGGGTCGTCCCGCGCCAGTTCATCCCGGCGGTGGAGAAGGGCGTCCGGGCGCAGATGGAGAGCGGGGTGCGCACGGGCTATCCGCTCGTTGACATCCGGGTGACGCTCCACGACGGAAAGGCGCACCCCGTCGACTCCTCCGACATGGCGTTCCAGAAGGCGGGCCGGCTCGCCCTCAAGGACGCCGCCGAGAAGGGACGGCTGTCCATGCTGGAGCCGGTCGACGAGGTGGCGGTCACAGTCGCCGACAGCCACATGGGCGCGGTGATGAGCGACCTGTCGGCACGGCGCGGGCGGGTCCTGGGCACCGAGGCGGTCGGCGGCGGCAGGGCGGTGGTCAGGGCCGAGGTCCCGCAGCTGGAGATCACCCGGTACGCCGTCGACCTGCGCTCGGTCGCGCACGGCACCGGCACGTTCCGCCGCCGCTACCTCCGCCACGAGCCGCTGCCGCGGCAGCTGGCCGAGAAGCACACGGCCGACGGCACCGGCGCCTGACAGGGTCCGGCTCCGGGCCCCGGCCGCGGCCGGGGCCGGGGCCGGGGCCGGGGGCGGACGGCGTCAGAGCACGCGCCCGGGGCGGGAGCGGTCGGACAGGGCGTGGAAGCGCCACGTGTTGATCGGATGGCTGGCGAGCAGGTTCACCAGCATCACGAAGAGGCCCTGGTCGGTGGTCGCGCGGGAGGCGATGTCGTCGAAGTCGATCCGGCGGTAGAGGTACTTGCCGACGACCAGGATGCGCAGCCCCTGGACGCCTTCGGGGCAGAACTCGTAGCCGTGGTTGTCGGCCGTGTACTCCTGCACGCGGCTGAGGGTGCTGCCGATGCCGGGGATGATGTTGGCGACGGACACGCCGAACTGCCGCCAGTAGGAGACGTGCCCGGCCGCGATGTGGCCGACCTCGTGGCCGATGATGAACCGCAGCGCGTCGGGGTCGGCCAGGCGCCCGCCGATCTCGAAGAGGTCGCTGGTGACGGCGACGTAGCGGCGGAACCCGTGGCCCGAGGCGAAGGCGTTGATCTGCCCGTTGCCGAGCACCACATAGGCGTCGGGAACCGAGGGCAGGTCGAAGGCGCGCGCGGCGTCGACCACCATCTGGTGCGCCTCGGGGAACTGCGTCTCGGTGATGCGCACACCGTTGACGCGCTGGGTCGCGTACAGCTGGCCGCGCACGAAGAACACGAGAGCGGGGATGCTGAGCAGCAGCAGGGGCTCGCTGCTGTCGGCCTCGACGGCGCGGCTCACGGCGCCCACCACGGCGAGCGCGGTGACGACCAGGCAGACCACCAGGACGAGGTTCTCCCGCGGGTGCCGGAGCGCGCGCCGTCGCCGCCGGTCCCCCCAGGTCACGAACACCATGACCCCATTCTGCTGGTGTCGGACCGGGGATTCGGGCGGAACACCCCGGTTGCTCCGCCGGCCTGGGCGCCGTGCCCACGTCTCCCGGCCGTTCGCGCCCGGGTGCGCGGCCGGAGCGGTGCGCGGTGCCGAGGGCCCTTCGGCCCGGCCTCACCGGGCGGGGCCGCGCTCCCGGACCGGCGGCCCGCTGCCGGTCGTCGTGGGACGGCGCGCCGGCAGCGGACGGGGCGGGGTCAGATGCGGTAGGGCGGGTCCTCCGGAGGCCGGGCGCCGGGGTCGTATCCGTCGTAGCGCGGCTCGTAGGGCGGTTGTTCGCCGGTGCCGTACGGCGTGGCGCCGGGCGGCGGTGGCGGTGCCGACAGGGGTGTCCCCTGCGGCGGCGGGGCCGGGGCCGGCGGGCCCGAGGGCGGCGGAGCCGCGACGGGCGCCCCCTGCGGCGGGTTCGGCAGGGGGGAGACGGGCGGTCCCACCGGGGGCGGAGCCTGCGGGCCCGACAGCGGGGAGCCCGGCCAGCCCTGCGGGACCGACCCGGGCGTCCCCTGCGGCGGGGCCTCGGGCAGCCCCGGGGACGGCGCGCCGGCCGCGTCGCGCAGCGGCGGGACCTGCGGGCCGGACGGGACGACCGGCGGGCCCGAGGGCGGCGGAGCCGACACGGGCGGACCCTGCGGGGGCGCGGGCGGCGCCATCGGGGCGGGAGCGGCGGGGGGCGCGGGCTCGTCGTCGTCCAGGAGGTCGGCCATGTCGGCGTAGGCGGTGGATTCGCCCTCGCCGTCGCGGGTCGCGCCTTCGTCGGGCGGGCCGGCGGCGCCGTGGCGGCCCGCGGGGGCGGGAGCGTCGTCGAAACGTCCGCCGTACGGGTCGTCGCCGCGGTCCGAGCGGTCGCCGTAGGCGTCGCCCTGCGGGTCGGCGTGGGTTGCGGCGGGGACGGCGCCGACGCCGGCCGGCGGGGGGAACGCGTAGGGCTCGTCGGGTCCGGCGGGGGGCGGCGGAGGCGGTGCGGCCGGGTCCCCGATCGGGGACGCGCCGAAGGACTGCTGCTCGCCCGTCGGGGCGACGGCCTCGGACCGGCCGAGGTAGGTCAGGGCGCCCACGGTGAGCGCGGCCAGCCCCGCACGCAGCGTGGGCTCGCGGTCGGGGGCGAAGAACGGCGAATGGCTGCCGGGGACCGACGCCAGCTTCTCGTAGGGGGTGGCCCCGGGCGCCGCCTCCCACACGTCGTGCGGCGTGGAGCCGACGAACCAGAAGACGTAGGGCACCGGGGAGGGGTCGCCGGGCAGGCCGTACTCGGAGAAGTCCTCGCTGGCGGTCAGCGGCTCGGGCAGTTCGATGACGTAGCCGTCGCCGAAGTAGGCGCGGTGGGCGGCGGCGACCTGGCGGGTGGCCTCGGGCTCGTTGCGGGTGACGCCGGCCTGCTGGTCGACCTCGATCTCCGGTTCGCGCTCCGCGCCCGACGCGGCGGCCTCGGCGCGGACGATGCGCTCGACGGCGTCCCGCAGGCGCTCGGCGACGGCCTCGTTGACCGCGCGGGTGTTGATCTCCAGGTGGGCCTCGTCGGGGATGATGTTGGCCTTGGTCCCGGCGCGGATCACGCCGACGGTGACCACGGCCATCTCGCTGGGGCTGACCTCGCGGGCGACGACGGTCTGCAGCCGGGTGACGATGTTGGCGGCGATGACCACGGGGTCGACCGTCAGGTGCGGCCGCGAGGCGTGCCCGCCGTCGCCGAAGATCCGCACCCGGTAGGACACCGCGGCACCCAGGATGACCCCGGCGCGGTGCGAGACCATGCCGGCGGGCTGGGGGCCGACGTGCTGCGCCAAAGCGATGTCGGGGCGCCCGAACCGGGTGTAGAGGCCGTCGCGCAGCATCGAACCCGCGCCGTGGAGGGTCTCCTCGGCGGGCTGGGCGACGATCATGAGGGTGCCGCGCCAGCGGTCGCGCTCGCCCGCGAGCAGGTCGGCGGCGCCGACCAGGCAGGCCGTGTGGGCGTCGTGCCCGCACGCGTGCATGATGGGGACGTCGTTGCCGTCGTCGTCGGTACCGCGCGCGGTGCTGGCGTAGGGCAGCCCGGTGCGCTCCTCGATGGGCAGCGCGTCCATGTCGCCGCGCAGCAGCACGGTGGGGCCTTCGCCGTTGCGCAGGATGCCCACGACACCGGTGCCCCCGATGCCGGTCTCGACCTCGAAGCCGGCGCGGGTCAGCCATTCGGCGACCGCGCTCGCTGTCCGGTGTTCCCGATGCGACAGCTCGGGATTCTTGTGCAGATCGACGTAGAAGCCCTCGACCAGAGGGAAGATCTCGTCGACGAGCCGCATGATCGCGCCACCGTGCTGGGCGACACGATGGGGTTCCACCGCGTGCGGCACTGCTTCCACCGCCTTCAATCCATGGATGGGGGGCCGTGTCCGACCGCGTCGGTGCCGGCCGCCGCCCGATTGTCTCGCCCGCTTGAACGAATCTCAACCGCGGTTGCGCGGGGCGGGCCGTCAGCGAAGCCTATCCGCGGCGACCGCCCGTTCCGCCGGGCGGCGGTGTCCCCCGGTGCCGGAGCGGCCGGTGTCAGGCCGGCCCGTTGTGGAGAACCCGTGATCACCCGGGTCGCGCAACGCCGGTCCCGGCGGCATGTCGTTGCGATCTTTCCGAATTCCGCGCCCGCGCGTGACGCGTCGAGTGGCCAATCCCACGCCTGTCCCTTCACCAGGACAACGTCACGGAAAAGACACGTACGGCCACCCCCGGGCATGGATCATGTGCGGCGGGCGCGGTAGTGTGCCTTCACAGAGTTCACAGCGAACTCCCAGCGACGTCCGATATGCGCCGGCGTTCCCGTGTTCCCGGGACCCCGCCCCACTTTGCGAGTGCGGCCGGCCGGCGGCCCATGCGTGAGCGTCGCGCACCCGTACCGGCCATGTACGCGCCACATGCGCCCTTACGCCTCTACGTCCTAACACAGCCCCGAATCGGTGACTCGGAGACCCAGTGGCCTCAACGACCACCCAACCGCCCAGTACCCATGACCGCGGTGCCCCTGAGGGCTCCGCCCCGCCCGCCGCGACGGGCAGCACCGCGCGCCCCAAGCGCGACGCCCTGCTCGACAACGCGAAGTTCCTGCTGATCGTTCTCGTCGTCGTCGGGCACGCGATCTCGCCGACGGCCGACAGCCACTTGGCCAGCGCGGTCTACTTCTGGATCTACCTGTTCCACATGCCCGCGTTCGTGCTGATCAGCGGCTACCTGTCGAAGTCCTTCGACGGCTCGGGGCGGCGGGTCGACAAGCTGCTCACCACGGTCGCCGTGCCCTACCTGGTCTTCTGGGCCATCTACGCGCTCCAGTCACTGTCGGTGGGCCGCAGCGTGCCCGACAGCCCGGCGGATCCGCTGTGGCTCACCTGGTTCCTGGCCGCCCTGTTCGTGTGGCGGCTGACCGTCCCGCTGTGGAAGCGCATCCGCTGGCCGTTCGCTGTGGCGGTCGGCGTCTCCCTGGCGGGCGGCGCGGTCGCCACCGGCGACATCCTCGGGATCTCGCGGATCATCAGCATGACGCCCTTCTTCGTCGCCGGCCTCCTCCTGGAGCAGCGCCACTTCGACTTCCTCAGGCAGACCTGGGTCCGCGTGTGGGCGGTCGGCACCGTGCTCGTCACCACCGCCGCCTGCTACCTGTACCTGGAGCAGCTCAGCCTCGAATGGGTCTACTGGCGCGAGAGCCTGATCGACCGCGACGTCGACCTGCTGCCCGTGGGCCTGCCCGCACGGGTCGTCTTCCTGGTGCTGGCCTTCGCGCTCACCGCGGCGCTGCTCTCCCTCACGCCGCGCCGCACCACGTGGTTCACCGCCCTGGGCGCGCTGACCATGTACGTGTACCTGCTGCACGGGCTGGTCATCCGGGTCGGCGACTCGCTCGGCTGGTACGAGCTCACCAATAGCTTCGCGGGCCCATTGGGGTCCTTCGTCGTGAACACCGTCGCCGGAGTCGCCCTGACGTTCGTGCTGTGCTCGCCGTGGGTGCGCCGGGGCACGAAGTGGATCGTGGAGCCCAACGTCGGCTGGATCCTCCGCCGCGACCGCGACGACACGGCACTGAAGCGCCCCGCCGGCTGAACGGGAAGCACCGAGCGTGCCTGTGGGGCGCCGGCGACAAGGGAAGCCGCCGCCTTCAAGCGGCCCCGCAGGCTGAGTGGGGAACACCGAGCGGGGAACACCGAAGGGCCGCGTGGATGAGATCCACGCGGCCCTTCGGTGTTCGGGGGCGCTAGCCCTGGAGCCGGGCCAGCTCGGTGCTGAAATCGCGGGTGGCGAGCCACAGCTTGTAGATGATGACCAGCTCGAACGCCGCGATCGCCGCGCACGACAGCACGGTGACCGGAACGATCAGGCTGCTCACGGGGGCGACCAGGGCGACGACCGCGGTCAGCGGCGCCACCACGCAGATGAACATCTCGAACTCGATGCCGCTGAACAGGTGCGGCCGGACCCGGCTGCGCAGGAGCCGGTCGCGCACCCCTTCGTACCAGCCGAACCGGGTGCTGAACCCGCGGTGGACGTCGATCACCCGCGCCCCGCCGGCGGCCTGGGTCCCGGAGCGGACCTGGTCGTGGTCGAGGTCGGGGTTGTCGCGCAGGACCTCCTCCATGAACACCACCGGCGGCGCCTCGGCGCCGGGCCGGTCCGCGGAGGCGTCGGCGTCCTTGGGGGTCTCGGTGCTCTCGGGATCGTCGACCATCGAGTCGACGGCGCGGCCCTCGGCCGCGGCGCGCAGCTTCTCGCGCATGCTCTGCCGGGTCTTGGCGACCTGCGACCCGTTGAGGTAGCGCAGCAGATCGAGGAAGGTGACGACCGGCATGAGCATGAGGTACACGACCTCGCCGGTCGCGGCCCATTGGCCGATCAGCAGCGCCATCATGCAGCCGAAGAAGCGGATGCGGTCGAAGATGAAGTCCACCCAGGCCCCGAACACGGAGCCGTTGTTCTTGAGGCGGGCGATCTTGCCGTCCATGCAGTCGAGGACGAAGCTCAGGTGGAACAGCAGCGCACCGGCGACCAGCCAGTACCAGTCCCCCAGGGCGAAGCAGACGGCCGAGCCCAGGCCCAGCACGCCGGCGCCGAAGGTGATCTGGTTGGGCGTGATCTCCGTGCGGTTGGCCGTCCACACGACCAGCCGGGCGGCGAGCGGGTCGACCAGGAAGACCGTCCACCATGCGTCGCGGCTCTTGTAGGTGCGCTCGCGGACGTCCGCGAGTGTGAAGCTCGTCATCTCATCTCCTGCGGAACTCCCGCCGATGCCGCGTGTCGGATGTCGGCCACACACGGTGATCGATCACGATCGAAAGGGAGGGGAGGGTGGGTGTCAGCCGGGAGATCATCGCAGACGCTCTTCCCGGGAGGCTAATCAAGGCGGTCATAATTGATGGGTAAGGGGGGATTCGCATGGTCGTCGAACGCCCGTGCGTCGGTCCCCGGCGAGCTTCGACCAAGGTAGAGGCGTGCGGTTTCTCAACAACCAGGTCCCCGGCCACGATCTGACCTACAGCGACGTCTTCATGGTGCCGCGGCGATCGGCCGTCGGCTCACGGCTGGATGTGGACCTCGCGTCCCATGACGGCACGGGCACGACCATTCCCATCGTAGTCGCGAACATGACCGCCGTCGCCGGACGCCGCATGGCCGAGACCGTGGCGCGGCGCGGCGGGCTGGCGGTCATCCCGCAGGACATCCCGATCGACGTCGTGACCGACGTGATCTCGTGGACCAAGCAGCGGGACCTCGTCCACGACACCCCCATCACCCTCTCCCCCACCGGCACGATCGGCGACGCGCTGAACCTGCTGCCCAAGCGCGCGCACAACGCGGTCATCGTGATCGACGACCGCCGCCGGCCGGTCGGGGTGGTCACCGAGGCCGACTGCGTCGGTGTGGACCGGTTCACCCAGCTCCGCGAGGTCATGAGCACCGACCTGCTGACCATCGCGGCCGGCACCGACCCCACCAGCGCGTTCGGCACCCTCCACGACCGCCGGCACCGGCTGGCCCCTGTGGTCGACGGCGAGGGCGCCCTGGTGGGCGTGCTGACCCGCACCGGCGCGCTGCGGGCCACGCTGTACAAGCCCGCGGTCGACCCGAAGGGCCGGCTGCGCGTCGCGACGGCGCTGGGCGTGAACGGCGACGTCGCGGGCAAGACGGCCGAGCTGCTGGCGGCCGGGACCGACGCCCTGGTCCTCGACACCGCCCACGGCCACCAGGAGAAG
Source organism: Nocardiopsis mangrovi (assembly GCF_042653925.1). Lineage (NCBI taxonomy): Bacteria > Bacillati > Actinomycetota > Actinomycetes > Streptosporangiales > Nocardiopsidaceae > Nocardiopsis > Nocardiopsis mangrovi. The sequence goes on along the minus strand of NZ_JBHSFQ010000006.1, from coordinate 265,028 downwards.
ATGATCACGGCGCTGCGCGCGGTCCGCGCGCTCGACCCCGACGTGCCCATCGTGGCCGGCAACATCGTGACCGCCGAGGGCACACGCGACCTGATCGAGGCCGGCGCCGATATCGTCAAGGTCGGCGTGGGGCCGGGCGCCATGTGCACGACCCGGATGATGACCGCGGTGGGCCGCCCGCAGTTCTCCGCCGTTCTGGAGTGCGCCGCCGAGGCGCGGTCGCTGGGCCGGGCGGTGTGGGCCGACGGCGGGGTGCGCCACCCGCGCGACGTCGCGCTGGCGCTGGCCGCGGGCGCCTCCAACGTGATGATCGGGTCGTGGTTCGCCGGCACCTACGAGTCGCCGGGCGACGTGATGCGCGACGCGCAGGGGCGGCTGTACAAGGAGAGCTTCGGGATGGCCTCGGCGCGCGCGGTGCGCCTGCGCACGTCCGAGGACTCCCCGTTCGACCGGGCGCGCAAGGCCCTGTTCGAGGAGGGCATCTCCACCGGCCGGATGTACCTCGACTCCGAGAGCCCCAGCGTGGAGGACCTCATCGACGAGATCATCGCCGGTGTCCGCAGCTCCATGACCTACGCGGGCGCCACCACTCTGGAGGAGTTCCACGAGCGCGCGACGGTGGGCGTGCAGAGCGCCGCCGGCTACACCGAGGGGCAGCCCGTCCAGAGCAGCTGGTAGCCCGCCGGATCAGCGGAGCGGTGCCCGGGGACCGATGGTCCCCGGGCACCGCTCGCCTACCGGCGTTCAGCAGGGTTCGCAGACGACGACGGGGATGGTGCGCTCGGTCCACGACTGGTAGTCGGCGAAGCCGGGGTGGAACGCGACCAGCCGGGGCCACAGCTCGGCGCGCTCGTCGTCGGCGGCCACCCGGGCGCGCATGCGCCGCAGCACGCTGCCGTTCTGCACCACGACCACGGGGTCGTCGAGGATGTTGCGGAACCACATCGGGTGGCGCGGCAGGCCGCCCTGCGAGGCCACGAAGACCACGCGGTCGCCGTCGGGCAGGAACAGCAGCGGGACGGTGCGCCGCCGCCCGCTCTTGCGCCCGCGGGTGGTCAGCAGGCAGACGGAGCGTCCTTTGGGGAAGAGCCGGTGCCACCGCAGGCGGCCGGTGATGAGGCCGTCGGTGGCGCGGTAGGCGACCGCGTCGACGCGCGAGATCGTCTTCAGCACGCGGGGGGTGAGCGGGGTGTCCAGCCCGTGCGGTCGGGGTGAGGGCATGGGGTCTCCTCATGAATGGGGGACCCACGACGCTACGGCCGATGACCCGCCAAGGGAACAGTGCCGGACCGACCGGAGCGGCCCGGTGCGGCGGCCCGCCGATCGGGCGCCCCGGGGAAGTCGAGGGCGGGCCCGGACGTCCGTGAGGACGTTCGAGCCCGCCGATCACCCGGGGGCCGAAGCGCGCCCTGCCGGCCCCCTGTCGCGCAGCCGGTGCGCACCCCGTATGTGCGCGATCCGACCGTGGTTCCACCGTAGGCCGCCGCCCGCCGCGGGGGCATCGGCCTCCCGGCCGATTCCGCGCTACGTCGGAAGGCGGCCCCGGCGTCATCCTCACGGCGTAGGCGCGTCATAGCGGGGGCCGGTCACCAGCCCGGCCGGCGAGGGCGCCGCGGCGGGCGGCCCCCGCTCCTCGGCCCGCCCACCCGGCCCGCGGCGGCGCGCGACGGGGTGCACGGGACGGCGCCGCTCGTGTCCGGCTCCGGACTTTCCGGCGAACCGTGACCCCTATGCGACCGGGATTCCCTACGATTCGGTGGATAAGCGAATAAAGCGGATCACGCTTGGAGCAAAGGCGGCGACGGCGGAACATGGACCACAGCACGAGGCCGGCGCGGCGCCGCATCCTCCCCTACGCGATCGTCGGCGTCATCGCGATCCTCGTGATCGCCCTCGTACGCTGGGTCGCCGTGGGGACACCGCTCCCCTTCTCCGGCGCGTTCGGCTGCGGCGACGACGCCGTGACACTGCGCGTCGCCTCCTCGCCCGAGAAGGCCGGCCTCATGCGCGAGTTCGCCGAGGACTACAGCGGCACCGAGACCGACGCGGGCTGCGTCGAGGTCGAGATCATCGAGCAGGCGTCCGGCTCGACCATGGAGGCGCTGGTCGGCGAGTGGGACGAGGCGGAGCTCGGCCCGGCGCCGGATGTCTGGACCCCGGCGAGTTCCAGCTGGCTGCAACTGGCCCGCGACCGCATGGTGGCCGCCGACCGGGAGGGCGTGCTCCCCGACGAGGCCCCGTCGATCGCCAACTCCCCGCTGGTCATCGCGATGCCGCGGCCCATGGCCGAAGCCCTCGGCTGGCCTGACGAGCCGCTGGGCTGGCACGACATCCTCGAACTCGCCGAGGACGATGAGGGCTGGGCCGGCCAGGACCACGCCGAGTGGGGCGAGTTCCGGCTCGGCAAGACCAATCCGAACTACTCCACCTCCGGGCTGCACGCCACGATCGGCGCGTACTTCGCCGCCACGGGGCTCACCTCCGACCTCACCTCCGGTGACATCGACTCCTCGGAGACCCGCGGCTTCGTCAGCGGGGTCGAGCGCTCGATCGTGCACTACGGCGACACCACGCTGACGTTCCTGTCCAACCTCCAGCGCGCGGACGACGAGGGGCGCGGCCTGTCCTACATCTCCGCCGTCGCGGTGGAGGAGATGTCGGTGCTGCACTACAACGAGGGCAATCCCACCGGCGACCCCGCCACCGCGGGCGAGCACGAGCCGCCGGAGGTCCCGTTGGCGGCCGTCTACCCCGAAGAGGGGACGGTGATCTCCGACCACCCCTACGCGGTCCTGGACTCCGCGTCGGAGCCCGCCCGCACCGCCGCCGAGTCCTTCCGCGACTACCTGCTCGACGACGCCGCCCAAGAGGCGTTCCAGGACAACGGGTTCCGCGACCACGAGGGCGCCCCGGGCGCCGATGCGGTCGCCGAGAACGGCGTCCTGCCCGACGAGCCGGGGCAGCTGCTGACCCCGCCCTCCTCCGGCGCGCTCGACGCGATGCTGGAGAACTGGGACGAGCTGCGCAAGCCCGCCAACGTGCTGCTGGTCATGGACACCTCGGGCTCGATGGAGGAATCGGTCGCGGGCACCGGGCAGAACAAGCTCGGCCTGGCCAAGGAGGCGGCGATCCGGTCGCTGGAGCAGTTCGGCGGCAACGACCACCTCGGACTGTGGATGTTCAGCACCCAGCTGGAGAGCGGGCGCGACTGGCGGGAGCTGGTCCCGCTCGGCGCCATGGACGCGGACGTCGACGGGACGGGCCGGCTCGACGCGCTCACCGAGGCGATCGACGGCCTGCCGCCCAGCGGCGGGACCGGCCTCTACGACACCGCTCTGGCCGCCCATGAGCAGGTCGGCGAGCAGTCGCGCGACGGCGCCATCAACGCGGTCGTCTTCCTCACCGACGGCCGCAACGAGGACACCGACGGCATTTCGCTGGACACCCTGCTGGAGTCGCTGGAGGGCGAGTCCGGGGAGGAGACCGTGCGCGTGTTCACCATCGGCTACGGCGACGACTCCGACATGGAGACCATGACGACCATCGCGGAGGCCACCAACGCGGCGGCCTACGACGCCTCCGATCCCGAGAGCATCGACGAGATCTTCGAAGCGGTGATCTCGAACTTCTAGCGCCGGGGGCGGCCGGTGCGTTCGAGGGCCCTCCCCGGCCGCGCGCGAGTGCTGCCGGACGCGCCCGACGGGGCACGCCGGGGAGAGCCCGCGCCGCCGAGCCCCCTCCGGCCGAGCGGAGGACCGGGCCCGGCGGTCGCGGCGGGCATGAGACGGAGAGGACGTCCGGAGTGAAGGGCTTTGCGTGGCGGCGGCTCGCCGACCCGTGGTGGCTGCTGGCGGGCGCGATCGCGGGCGGCCTGTCCTGGGCGATCGGGCTGCCGCCGCCCGCCTCCATCGGCATCGGCCTGATCATCTGGCTCACGGCCATCGTGGTGGTCGGCTACGTGTTCGGGGACCTCCGCTCCGGGGCCGCGCCCGCCGCGGGCACGGCCGGCGCGCCGACGGCGGCCGTGCCGGAGAACGGCCCCGTTGAAGGGAACGCGGGGGGCGCCGGCGCGTCCGCGGCACCGTCGGCCGCGAACGTGTACTCCACGCGGGCGCGCGCGGCCTGCGCGGCGTTCGAGGTGACCGCCGAAGGGCTGCGCGGCGGACCCGCGGGGGCGCTCGCGGAGCGGATGCTGTGGCGGTTCCGCGACACCGTCGACGCGGTCGTGTGGCTGGAGGAGAACACGCTGCTGCTGGCCGGCTACCGCGACGAGCTCGGTGCGCTGCCCGGCCAGGCCGCCCGGCACCGGCGGGTCGCCTCGCTGGTCGGCGAGGCCGAGCGCCGCACGGCCGCCGGGACCGAGGACTTGGAGGACATCACCCCCGTGTTCGCCGGGCTGACCGGCGCGATGGGCGACGGCGCCGCCGACTCCGAGCTCGACACCCTGGGCGGGCTCGCACGGCGGCTGGAGGGCGTCGGCTACGGTGTGGCCATCGCCGAACAGATGGTCGCCGAGGCGCTGGGGATCGGGGCTCCGCCCGAGCACTTCCGGTCGGCCTAGCAGAACCCGCACCCGACCGGGAACGGACGCCACCGTGCTGGACTACTACCCGTTGCTGCCCATCGGAGCAGGGCTGATCCTGCTCGCGGTCCTCCTCCGCAACCTGCGCTTCTCATCGTTCCTGGAACGCAAGGGGGTGCGGGCCGAAGGGGAGATCGTGGGCTACCAGGAGACCGCCACGACCTCGCGGATGATCGTCCGCTTCACGACCTACGACGGCCGCGAGATCCACGCCGCGCACACCAACACCGGGTGGACGGCGGCACGCGCCGGGGACGTCGTCACCGTCTCCTACCCGCCGGGGGCGCCGGAGCGGGCCCGCATCATCCGGGCGCGCTGGCTCAGCAGCGGCGTCGACATCATGTTCGGCCTCCTGGGCATCACCTTCATCGCGATCGGCCTGCTCCTGGGCTACTTCGCCTGGGACGGCTTCTGGCCCGGCGGTGAGCAGGCGGGCTGATCCACCGCTGCGGCCGTGCCGGGGCGTCACGCGTAGTGGACCGGCAGGCGCTTGACCCCGTTGATCCACGACGACCGGAACCGGGTGGGCTCGCCCGCGCGGCGGATCCGCGGCAGGTGGTCGGCGATGGCGTCGAAGATCAGCCGGATCTCCAGGCGGGCGAGGTTCGCGCCGAGGCAGTAGTGCGCCCCGGTGCCGCCGAACCCCAGGTGGGGGTTGGGGTCGCGGGTGATGTCGAAGGTGAACGGGGAGTCGAAGACCTCCTCGTCGAAGTTGGCGGAGCTGTAGTAGAGCCCGACCCGCTCGCCGCGGCGGATCGGCTGCCCGCCCAGTTCGGTGTCGGCGAGCGCGGTCCGCTGGAAGGCGATGACCGGGGTGGCCCAGCGCACGATCTCGTCGGCCGCGGTCGGCGGGCGTTCGCTGCGGTACAGCTCCCACTGCTCGGGGTGGTCCAGGAACGCCATCATGCCGTGGGTGATGGCGTTGCGGGTGGTCTCGTTGCCGGCCACGGCCAGCAGGATCACGAAGAACCCGAACTCGTCGTCGGTCAGCCCGCGGCCGTCGACGTCGGCCCGCACCAGCTTGGAGGCGATGTCGTCGCGCGGCGCCGCCCGCCGGTCGCCCGCGAGCGCCATCGCGTAGCCGAGGATCTCCGCGGCGGCCACCGCGGGGTCCACGGCGTACTCGGGGTCCTCGTAGCCCAGCATCTCGTTGGACCAGCCGAACAGGCGCTCCCGGTCCTCCTCTTCCACCCCGATCAGCTCGGCGATGGCCTGGAGCGGGAGCCGGGTCGCGATATCGGAGACGAAGTCGCCCCGCCCGCCGTCCGCCGCCTCGGCGACGATGCGCCCCGCCCGGTCCCGCAGCGCCTCCTCCATGCGCGCGATGGCACGGGGGGTGAAGCCGCGCTGCACGATCTTGCGGAGCTTGGTGTGCTCGGGCGGGTCGATGTTGATCAGCAGGTTCTGGCGCTGCACGTCCACCGCGTCGGCGGGGATCCCCTCGAAGTAGCGGATGATGGCGGTGTTGGCGTGCGTGGAGTACAGGTCGCCGTTGACCGACGCCTCCCGGACGTGCGCGTGCCGGGAGAGGATCCACAGCCCGGCGTCGTCGAAGCCCACACCGGCGGGTTGCGGGTTCCAGTGCACGGGCCGCGTGCCGCGGAGCCGGGCGAACTCCTCGTGCGGAACGCGTGCGGCGATGAGGTCGGGGTCGGTGAAGTCGAATCCGTCGGGCACCGGCGGTGGTGCGGTCATGTCGTCCCTCCCTGGGGCGTGCGTTCGGCGTTCCGGTGCGAAGGGGCGCCGGCCCTTCGCGCCCTCTCACGTCTGCGGTGCCGCGGGCTCCTCCGACGCGACCCGTCCGGCCCACCGGTAGTCGGCCTTTCCGCTGGGTGAGCGCCGCACCTCGCCCACGAAGGTGTACTGGCGGGGCGCCTTGTACCCGGCGATGCGGCCGCGCACGTGGGCGTCCAGGGCGCGGGCGCTCAGGCCGGTCCCGGAGACGACGGCCGCCACGCGCTGCCCGAACCGGGTGTCGTCGACCCCGACGACCACGGCGTCGGTGACCCCGGGGTGGCCCTTGAGCACGGACTCGACCTCTTCGGGGAAGACCTTCTCGCCGCCGGTGTTCACACACACCGACCCGCGCCCGTGCACGGCGACCGTGCCGTCGGCCTCGACGGTGGCCATGTCGCCGGTGAGGGTGTAACGCACGCCGCCGGCCTCGACGAACGTCGCCGCGGACTTGGCGGGGTCCTTGTAGTAGCCCACCGGGGTGCGCCCGGCCCGCGCCACCTGGCCGATCTCCCCCGACCCCGGCACAACGGGGCGCAGCCGGGAGTCCAGGACCGTGATCCGGTCCTCGTCGAAGCGGTAGCGCAGCCCGGTCTCGGGGGTCGCCCCCGCAACGCCCCACGCGACCAGGCCGGTCTCGGTGGAGCCGTAGTTGTCCATGATGATCCGGTTCGGGAGCTGCTTCTCCAGCCGCGCGCGGACCGACCCCGACAGGATCGCCCCGGTGGAGCTGACCACCACCAGCGAGGAGACGTCGTAGTCCCCGGCCGCCAATTCGTCGGCGAGCGGGGCGGCCATGGCGTCGCCGACGATGTTGATGGTCATCACGCGTTCGCGCTCGACGGCGCGCAGCACGTCGGCGGCGTCGAACCTGCGCACCAGCACCAGCGGCCCCGCCCCCCAGAAGGTGATGAAGGTGGCCAGCTGGGCGGCGCCGTGCATCAGCGGGGCGACCGGCATCATCACCGTTCCCGCGGGGGTCGCGGCGACCTTCTCCATGAGCGCGGCGGGGGTGGGGAGAGGGCTGCCGCCCGGGTTGCCGCCGCCGTGCCCGGCGAAGAACAGGTCCTCCTGGCGCCACATGACGCCCTTGGGCATGCCCGTCGTGCCCCCGGTGTAGATGATGTAGAGGTCGTCGCCGGAGCGCTCCGGGAACCCGCGGTCCGGCGGCTGGGCGGCCAGCGCCGATTCGTACTCCGCGGCGGAAACGGCCTCCGCCGGGATCGGGGGGCCGCCCACCGACAGCAGGTGGCGCAGGGTCGGGGCGGCGGGCAGGACGGCCGCGATCCGGTCGGCGAACTCGGCGTCGTAGACCAGGGCGGCGAGGTCGGCGTCGGCGTAGAGGTAGGCGAGTTCGTCGCTGACGTAGCGGTAGTTGACGTTGACGGGAACGGCCCGGATCTTCAGCGCGGCGAGCAGCGACTCAACGTACGGCGCCCCGTTGTACATCTGCATGCCGACGTGGTCGCCCGGGCCGATCCCGGACGCGGCGAGGTGGTGGGCCAGCCGGTTGGCGCGGGCGTCGAGTTCGGCGTAGGTGCGGCGCTCACCGCCGCAGACGAGGGCGGGGTGGTCGCCGATCCTGTCGGCGACGCCCTCGAACAGGTCCGCGAAGTTGAAGTGCATCTTGGGCCTCCCGGGGGTTGGGACCCGTGGCCGCGTCGGGCGCCCGCGTCCACGGAGCAGGTCACGGCGGTTCCGATCCGACGATCCACATGGCGAAGAACTGCGAGCCGGCCCCGTAGGCGTGGCCGAGCGCGGTGCGCGCGCCGTCGACCTGGTGCTCCCCGGCGGCCCCCCGGACCTGCTGGGCGGCCTCGGCGAAGCGGATGAGCCCGGAGGCGCCGATCGGGTTGGACGACAGCACCCCGCCCGAGGCGTTCCAGGGGATGTCGCCATCGGTCGCGGTGGCTCCGGACTCGGTGACCCGCCACCCCTCGCCCGGCCCGGCGAACCCGAGGTTCTCCAGCCACATCGGCTCGTACCAGCTGAACGGCACGTAGACCTCGGCGGTGTCGATCTCGCGGCGGGGATCGGTGATCCCGGCCTGGGCGTAGACGTCGGCCGCGCAGTCGCGGCCGGCACGGGGGTCGACCGCGTCGCGCCCGGCGAAGGAGATGGGTTCGCTGCGCATCGCCGTCCCGCGGATCCAGGCGGGGGCGCCGCGAGCGGAACGGGCGGCCTCGGCGCCGGCGATGACGACCGCGCACGCGCCGTCGGAGGAGGGGCAGGTGTCGAGGTAGCGGATGGGCTCCCACAGCATGGGCGAGGCGGCGACCGTCTCCGGGGTGATGCCGGGGATCCGCAGGTGGGCGTAGGGATTGCGGAGCGCGTTGCGCCGGTCCTTCGCGGCCACGACGTGCCCGATGTGCCCGGGTGCGCCGGACCGCTCGATGTAGGAGCGGATGAACGGAGCGAAGTAGCCGCCCGCTCCCACCACCAGTGAGGTGGAGAACGGCTGCCCGACGGTCAGCGCCCAGGTGGCGTTGGACTCGGACTGCTTCTCCCAGGCCACCACCAGCACTCGTTCGAAGGCACCGCTGCGCACGTGCCCGGCGCCGACGATGGCGGTCGACCCGCCGACCGAACCGGCGGTGTGCACCCGCAGCAGCGGCTTGCCGCGCGCGCCCAGGGCGTCGGCCAGGTACAGGTCGGGCATGACCACGCCCTCGAACAGGTCGGGCGCCTTGCCGAGGACCACGGCGTCGATGTCGCCGAAGGTCAGTCCCGCGTCCGCCAAGGCGTCCAGCGCGGCCTCGCGCACCAGCCCGGCGATCGACACGTCCCCGCGCCGCGACCGGTACCGCGTCTGCCCGACCCCGATCACCGCAGCCGCCCTACCCATCGGCCCGCCCCTTCCCTGTCGCCGCGCACGCGGCCCCCGCCTTCTCGCGGACGTCCGTCGCCGCCGCGCCGCCCTCCGCCGTCGCTCCCCCGTTCACACCCGTGCGGCTCCGGGCGCCCGCCTGCCGCGGACACACGGCGCGGGGCGGGCTCGCGGGGCCGCGGACGGCGGCGGCCCGCCCGACCACTCGCCGCGCCGCCGCGCGGCACACGCGTGCCCCTACCAGCGGCGCGGCGACGGCACCGCCGCTCCCCGTCGTCCACCGGGCCGGCGGTCCGGGGACGCGACGACCGGGAGCGGGCGTCAGGTCGTCGCCACCGCACCGGCGGCGCCCCGGGCGGACCACACGCACCGCGCCCCCGCGACGGGCGCCGGTGAACGGCCACCGGACCGGGCGGGCGCCGGCCGTCGCCCTCCCGTAGGGCGGCGCCGACGCGCGGCGGCCGTGCCCTTCCGGCGGCGGGGGCGAGGACCGTTCGCGGCCCGGCCCGGTCGCGGTGGACCCGGCGGTGTCCGGGCGGCGGGCCGTTGCGGGCCGTCGCTGGGTCATGGGGCGGCCTCCAGGACGGCGACGAGGTTGTGCTGGAGGCACGGCCCCTGCGCGGCGTGGGCCACCCCGCGTTCGGCCGTTCCGGCGGCGATGCGGCGGGCGACCTCGCCGATGCGGATCAGGCCGGTGGCCATCACGGGGTCGGCCCCGAGCGGCCCGCCCGACGGGTTCACGTCGACACCGTCGCCGAGCCCGAGCGCGGTGCGCAGCAGGATCTCCTCGTGGGCGTACCGGGCGTGCAGTTCGGCGACGTCGACCGGCCCCTCTCCGACCCCCGCCGCGGCGGCCGCCAGCTCGGCCGACTCCACCCGGGTGAGATCGCGGGCGCCGGGCGCGTGGACGTCGATGCGGTGCTCCAGGCCGCGGATCCACACCGGGCGCAGCCCGCGTCCGGCGGCGATGCGGTGCGCGGTCCGTCCCGTGGCCAGCAGGACGGCGGCGGCACCGTCGCAGGGAGGCGCGATCTCCGCGGCGCGCAGCGGGTGGACGACGGTGTCCCCGCCGGGCGACGCGCCGACGCCGGGTGCTCCCCCGGCCGGCGCCGCCCCGCCCGCGCCGGGGGCCTGATCATCGCCCGGGGGCCCGGGTGGGGGCGGTAAGCCCCCTGTCCCCGCCACCGCGGGGTTGGCCAGGGCCGCGGCCCGGGAGCGCGCCGCCACCTCGGCGAGGTCGCGCTCGCCCGCCCGGCCGGTGTCCAGCAGCGCCTGCGCCTGGAGGGCGGCCAGCGAATCCGCGTCGACGCCCAGCGGGGCGAGGTAGTAGGGGTCGAGCTGGCGGCCGAGGATCTCCGCGAGATCGCCCTGCGTCGCCTTGCCGAACCCGTAGACCAGCGCGCAGTCGACGCCGCCGTGCCGGAGCACGAGCCACGCCTCGTACAGGGCCCACGCCGCGTCCATCTCCACGTGGCTCTCGCTGATCGGCGGCCAGGCGCCCAGCGCGTCGAGCGCGCTGACGAACGAGAACGGGGCCCCGGCGAGGTAGTCGAGGCTGCCCGAGACGGTGAACCCGATGTCGCCGCGGTCGATGCCGGTCTGTTCCAGCACGTCGGCGACGACCTCGCGGACCAGGGCCACCTCGGACACCCCGGCGTCGACGGGCCGGTGCGCGGTCTGCGCGAACCCCACGACCGCGACGTCGCCGGGGTCCACCGGGCCGCCCGGAGCGGAAGAGGACGTGGTCATCGGCCGGCTCCTTCCGCGTCCTCGGGCACGAACGACGCGATGCTGGGACGGGTCCGGGTGCGCTCCTCGGGGGGCAGCCAGGCGGCGCGCACCCGCATCCCGGCGTGGACCTCGCGGACGTCGACCCCGGTGATCAGGGCGAGAAGGTCGGTGTCGGCGCCGTCGAGCCGGACGTAGCCGGTGACGAAGGGGACCTCGGGAGCGCGGGGGTCGGGTACGTGGTTGACGGAGAAGGTGACGAGGGTCCCGGTGTCGGGGAGCTCGACCGTCGCGGCGGCCGGGCTGCCGTCGGTCGGATCGAAATCACGAAGCGGCACGTACACGGTGCCGTGGCGGGACCGCATGCCGAGAATGCGCCCTTCGACCTGCGCGTCGAGGTAGCGGGCGAGCGAGTCGTCGGCGCGGATCGTGTACTCCAGCCGCCCGGGGTCGGTGATGGCGGTGACCTCGGGGCGGAAGCAGGCGATGTCGGTGATGGAGCCGACGCGTTCGGCGCGCAGCAGCGGGCGCACCCGCAGCCCGGACGTCAGCCCGCGCGGCGGCTTCGGCCCTGCGCCCGGCCCGAAGCCGACCGCGTGCAGGAGCGGGGTGTCGGCTCCGTCGAGCAGGATGAGGGCCCACGCGAAGGGGTGGTCCAGGGGGTGCGCGGGCCGCGGCGACGGCACCCACGACCACGCGGTCACCGTTCCGGCCGGCCCGACCTCGACGAATTCGCCGGTGACCGGCGAACCGTCGTGGGGGTCGTACTCGGTCGGCGGCACCAGGACCCGGCCGGAGGCGGTCCGCACCCCCATGATCCGGCCGTCGCGCAGCTCGGTCAGGAACCGGCCGATGACCGGCCCGGTGCTGCGGGTGTATCCGCCCGGGAACTCCACGACATGCCGTCCGGCGAGCGGGGCGGGAGGGCCCGGTTCGCCTTCTCGCTCAGATCGCATGGTGTTCTCTTCCCGCACTCACCCTCACTCCCTCACTCCGCGGACCCACCACCAAGCGCTCCGCGCACACGGGAGCGCCCACTCCGCTCACTCGCTCAGATCGCACGGTGTCCCCTCCCGCACTCACCCTCACTCCCTCACTCCGCGGACCCACCACCAGGCGCTCCGCGCACACAGGAGCGCCCACTCCGCTCACTCGCTCAGATCGCACGGTGTCCCCTCCCGCACTCACCCTCACTCCCTCACTCCGCGGACCCACCACCAAGCGCTCCGCGCACACGGGAGCGTCCACTCCGCTCACTCGCTCAGATCGCACGGGTGCGGCCCTTCCAATACGGGTCCCTCAGGCGGCGTTTGATGAGTTTGCCGTTGGGTTCGCGCGGCATCTCGGCGATGAAGTCGATGCTCCGGGGCCACTTCATCCGGGACAGGCGGCCCTCCAGGGAGTCGAGCAGCCGGCGGGCGAGATCAGGGCCGGGGGCGATCCCCTCGGCGGGTTCGACGACCGCTTTGACCTGCTCGCCCCAGTCGTCGTCGGGCACCCCGAAGACCGCGACGTCCATGACGTCGGGGTGGGCCATCAGCTCGTTCTCGATCTCGGCCGGGTAGATGTTGGCGCCGCCGGAGATGATGACGTCCGACGTGCGATCGCTCAGGTAGAGGTAGCCGTCGGCGTCGACGTGCCCCATGTCGCCCAGGGTGAAGAAGCCGCCGAGCCGCGCGGCCCGCGTCTTCTCCCGGTCGCCCTTGTACTCGAACGACGGGCCGGCCATCTTCATGTAGACCGTCCCCGTGGTGCCGGCCGGGACCTCCGCCCCGCTGTCGTCGGCGATGAGCAGTTCGGTGATGGGCCACGGGCGGCCGACCGAGCCCGGGTGGCTGCGCCAGTCGTCGGGGCCGGCGATGGTCCCGCCGCCCTCGGTGGCGGCGTAGTACTCGTACACGCAGTCGCCCCACCACTCGACCATTGCCGTCTTGACGGCCGGCGGGCAGGGCGCGGCGCCGTGGACCAGCCAGCGCATCGAGGAGACGTCGTAGCGCCGCCGCACCTCCGCGGGCAGCCGCAGCATCCGTTTGAAGTGGGTGGGCACCATGTGCGTGTTCGTCACCCGGTAGGCGTCGACCAGGCGCAGGGTCTCCTCCGGCGTCCACCGGTCCATGTAGACCACGGTGTGGCCCATGTGCAGCGCCGTCGTACTGAACTGGGTGACGGCGGTGTGGTAGGTCGGCGCGGTGACGAGATGGGCGTGGCCGCGGCCGGCTTCGATCCCGAAGAACCCGAACAGCCCCGTGCCCAGTTCCGCCGCCACGTCGGGGTCCAGGCCGGTGAGGGCGCGCCGCACCCCCTTGGGGCGGCCGGTGGTCCCCGAGGTGTAGTGCATGGTCAGCCCCGCGGTGCGGTCCCCGGGGGTCACCGGCGGGTATCCGGCGATGAGGTCCTCCAGGTCGGTGAACCCGGGGACGCGGCCGATGGCCACCCGCCGCTGCTCGGGCAGCCCCGCGGCGTCGGCGCCGCGCCGGCCCTCCTCTGCGAAGCGCTCGTGCACGAAGAGGGCCTTGGCGTCGCTGTCGGCGACGATGTGCCCGATCTCCGGGCCGGTCAGGTGCCAGTTGATCGGCGTGTAGTAGAGCCCCGCCTGGAGCGCCGCGAGGTAGAGGGTGAGCCCCGCGGATCCGTTGGGTGTCACCCCGCAGATGCCGTCACCCGTTCGCAGCCCCATGCCGCGCAGTGCGTGCACGAGGCGGTCGGCGCGGCCCAGGAGCGCGCCCGCCCGGTGTTCGGTGCCGTCGGGATCGACGCAGGCGAGCCGGTCCGGGTCGGCCTGCGCGAGCTTCCAGAATCCGAGCACTGCCGCGTCACTCACTGAGATCTCCCTCACATGGATGGACGCTCAAGCGTAAGTAGAGCACGTTCTCTTTTCCGTCCACAAGGAGTGTTCACCATTGGTTTTCCTGTCTAGAATTCGTTCTGATCAACAACTGTTAACGGTGTTCGCGAATCAGGAGGTCAATGTGGGTGAGCTGCTTGACATCTCCACCCCGCACTGCGAGATCCGCCGCAGCGGGCCCGTCGTCACGGTCACCATGAGCCGCCCCGAGGCGCGCAACGCGCTCTCCACCGACATGCTCGTCGGCCTCGCCGACGCGTTCGCCTACATCGACGCCGAACCGGGGGTGCGCGCCGGCGTCCTCACCGGGGCCGGCGGGGTGTTCTGCGCGGGGGCCGACCTCAAGGCGATGGGCGAGCCCTCGGCGGATCCGCGCGTGCGGCGGCGCGCGGGCGAGATCGAGAACTACCACTGGAAGGGGCTGCTGCGTGAGGCGCGGCCGGGCAAGCCCCTGGTGTCGGCGGTCGAGGGGTACGCGGTCGCGGGCGGCACCGAGCTGATCGTGGGCACCGACATCCGGATCGCGGCCGAAGGCGCCACCCTCGGCCTGTTCGAGGCGCGGCGCGGTCTCTTCCCCATGGGCGGCTCGGCGATCCGGGTCCCCCGGCAGATCCCCTACACCCACGCGATGGAGGCGCTGCTGACCGGACGCTCCTACACCGCCCGGGAGGCCGCCGATATCGGGCTGGTCACACGGGTGGTCCCCGACGGCCGGGCGCTGGAGGCGGCGCGCGCGACCGCGGAGGAGATCGCCGCCTGCGGCCCCCTGGCGGTCCAGGCGATCCTGCGCGTGCACCGGGAGACGGAGGGGCTGCCGGAGGCGGCGGCGCTGGAGATCTCCGACCGCATCGGCTGGGAGGTCATGGCCTCGGCCGACGCCCGCGAGGGCGCACTCGCATTCCGTGAGAAGCGCGCGGCCCGCTTCACCGGCGAGTGACCCCGCCCGTTGCGGAGGCGTCGTCCTGCCGCACCGGTCGCGCCGGCCGAGGCGGGGCCGGCGCGGCGCCCACCGCTCAGGCCGTGTTCGCCGGGGCTCCGGGGGTGCGGGCCGGCGTGAACCGGATGAGCCGGTCGGGCAGGCGGCCGGTCAGCGCCGAACCGGTGACCACCCGGGTGCCCGTGATGAGGTCGAACAGCCCCGCCTGGTCGCGCCGGACCAGGGCGCACGACCCGTGCAGGGCCCAGACGGCCGCCGCCCACCACGGCAGGCCGACGGCGAACAGCACGGCCGCGGGCGTATAGAGGAGCGCCCCGCGCAGCGCGGCCCGCCACCGCGCGGCCGGGCTCGGCCGCCCCCGCCCGGCGAGCGCGACCCCCACGGCGGCGCGGCCGGGTGCGCTGCGATCGGTGCGCAGCAGCGGAACGAGCACCCCGAAGGCCACCGCGAGGGCGAGCAGGAGCACGGCCCGCACCTGTCCGGCCTGTCCCGGGGGGACGACGCCGGCGGCCACGGCGACGCCGGCCGACAGCATGGCCCCGTACCACCACATCGCCACGTCCAGGGCGTGGCCGAGGAAGCGCCGGGAGAGCCCCGGGGGCATGAGGTCGGCGATCGCGCCCGGCCACGCGCGCGGGAGCAGCGCGGCGGCGGCGCCGCCCAGTACCCAGCCCAGCACCGCGCCCGCGCAGGCGAGAACGATGTCGCCGGTCGCCGCGACGCGGTAGGGGCAGGGGTAGGCGCCCAG
Source organism: Nocardiopsis mangrovi (assembly GCF_042653925.1). NCBI lineage: Bacteria > Bacillati > Actinomycetota > Actinomycetes > Streptosporangiales > Nocardiopsidaceae > Nocardiopsis > Nocardiopsis mangrovi. The sequence continues at coordinate 249,627 of NZ_JBHSFQ010000006.1, read as the reverse complement.
CAGGGCGGAGCCCTGTACGAGTTCGATCCCGCCCGCCAGCAGCGCGGCGATCGCGAGCGTGGAGGGCAGGCCGCGCCGGTAGCGGTAGCGGGCGAGCAGGCCGACGGGCAGGAACACCGCCGCCGCGACCGCGGCGTCGGCGGCCGCCGCCCAGGTCTCGGGCCGGCGCGCGAGAGGCGCGAGTGCGGCGGGGGCGCCGCCGTCGAGGGCGCAGAGGCCGTCGATCCCGCGCGGCAGGGGCCAGACCGCGTAGGCGGCCAGTCCGATCCCCGTGCACAGGACCGCCGCGGTCACCATGCCCTGCCAGCCCTGGATGCGCCCGTACCCGCCGAAGTGGCGCCGCAGGAACAGCGTGGAACCGAGCACGACCGCGAAGGCGACCCCCGGGACCGCGATCGCCATCGCGGGGGACCCATCGGCGAAAAACCCTCCCATAGGGACATGAGGTTAGCGACGATGCGCGCGTCATGGGCGAGAACGGCGAAACCGCCCGGGATCTCTCCGCGGTCGCTTCTGCGGAGGGATCCCGGGCGGTCGACGACCGGCGGGGCACGGTCGCGGGGGCTCTCCCGCCCCCCGGGCGGGAGGGCCCCGATGCGCCTGTCCCGATGCCGGGGGCCGGCCCCCGCTGGGCGGCTACGGCGCGGTGCGGCCGGCGATGAGGTCGGCGGCGCGCTCGGCGATCATGACGGTGGGGGCGTTGGTGTTGCCGCGGACGATGGTGGGCATCACCGACGCGTCGACGACCCGCAGGCCATCGACCCCCTTGACCCGCAGGTCCTCGTCGACCACCGCGCCGATGGCACAGGTGCCCACCGGGTGGAAGATGCTCGACAGGGTGCAGCGGGCGAACCGGAGGATGGAGTCGTCGTCGGTCCCCTCGGGTGCGCTGATCGGGGCGCCGCGGAACTTGGCGAGCGCGGGCTGCTCGACGATCTCCAGCGCCTGGCGGATCGCCCGCACGACTGTCCGGCGGTCCTCCTCGGTGGTGAGGTAGTTGTGCAGGATGCGCGGTTTCGCCGTGGGGTTGGGGCCGCGCAGGGTGACCCGGCCGCGGCTGGTGGGGCGCAGCAGGGTCGGTGCGACGGTGAAGGCGTGGTGGACCGGCGCCCCGAGCCCTTCCTCCACGAGCATGACCGCGCCGGCGTGCACCTGGATGTCGGGGGCGGTGAGGTCGGGGGCGGTGCGGTAGAACCCGGTTGCCTCGGCGATGTTCGAGGTCAGGGGTCCGCGGCCTTCGCCGAAGAGGAGGGCGATGTTCTCGGGGGTGCCCGCGGTCGACAGGCTCTCCTCGTCGGTCTGGTAGACGAGGCCGAAGAAGACGTGGTCCTGGAGGTTGTCGCCGACGGGCAGGTCGGCCACCGGGGCGATGCCCAGCGGCGCCAGCTCCGCGCTGTGGCCGATGCCCGAGAGCATCAGCAGCTGCGGGGAGTTGTAGGTGCCCGCGGAGAGCACGACCTCACGCTCGGCGCGCACCTCGCTGCGCTCCTGGCCGTTCAGCACCTCGACGCCGACCGCCCGGCCGTCCTCGATGAGGACGCGGGTGACCGTGGTGCCGGTCATCACGGTCAGGTTGGGGCGCTCGGCGGCGGGGTGCAGATAGGCGTCGGCGGTACTCTGCCGCAGGCCGTTGTCCTGGGTCACCTGGAGCCAGCCGAACCCGTCCTGCGAGGGCCCGTTGACGTCGTCGTTGCGCTCGTGCCCCGCCTGCGCGGCGGCGTCGAGCACCGCCTCCATGAGCGGGTGCTTGAACCGCAGGTCGCGGACCTTGAGCGGGCCGCCCGCGCCGTGCAGGTCGCCGGCGCCGCGCTCGTTGTCCTCGGACCGCTTGAAGTAGGGCAGGACGTCGTCCCAGCCCCAGCCGCGCGCGCCCGCGCCGGCCCATTCGTCGTAGTCGGCCGGGTTCCCGCGCATGTAGATCATCGCGTTGATGGAGGAGGACCCGCCCAAGGTGCGCCCGCGGGGGAGGTTGCGCCGGCGGCCGTCGAGCCCGGGTTCGGGCTCGGTCGCGTAGTCCCAGTCCAGCGGGGTCTTGAAGTGCTGGGGCCAGGCCATGGGGATCTTGATCTCGGGGGCGGAGTCGGGCGGCCCGGCCTCGATCAGTAGGACGCTGACATCGGGGTCCGCGGTGAGCCGCGCAGCCAGGACGCACCCCGCCGAACCCGCACCGACGATCACGAAATCGTACAAGCGATCCTCCATAGCCTCAGACGTGAGTGAGAAGGCTACAGCGACCGAAAGCAGTCGAGGAGGGGTTTGAGGTGAACAAATCATCTGGTGGGGGACATCGCACCGCACTGATTCGGACATTTGAACCAATTGACGCATTTCACCCAGTCGGTTCGATGTCGACGCGAGGTGCGGCGTTGCGGGCTCATCCGTCCCGGATCGTCCTCCTGCGGTTTGACACGCTATCGTGTGCGGGCATTGCCGCCGAATCGCCCGACATGATGTATCGCAGTACCCTTCTCCCGAAGCGAGCGGAAGAGGCCCTGAAATGCCCCGAAACTCGCTGAACGCCCCGTGTGAGATGCCCTCCGATCGTCCGCTCCCGCCTCGGCCCTTCCCCCGTTCCGGACCACGCCGGTCCCCCGGGACGCGAGGCACCAGGCACGCCGCGCGGCCGTCGGGCGGCTCCCCATCCCCGTCCCGCACATCCCGTGATGCGCCCTAGGAGAATCGTGCAGTCAGCGAAGAGAAAGCGGACCGCGAGTATCCGGCAGCGATCGCGCCGAGCGGTGCTGATGCCCGCGGCGGCCTTCGTCGCTCTCTGGCTCACCGTCAGCGCCTACCTGGTATTCGAGGCAGTCCAGATGGTGGGGGCCGCCCGGGCTCTCGACGAACTGTCGACCCCCGCCGCGGTCTCCCTGGTCTCCGTCATGGACGAGCGCTCCCAGACGGTCGCCTACCTGGAGAACCCCGAGAACCGCGCGCAGCTGGAGGAGACCCGGGCCGCCTCCGACGAGCTCACCCAGGACGTCTTCGACCGGTTCGAGCCGTTCCGCGACCTCGCCTCGCCGGCCATCCGCGAGCGGATCGCCGAGTTCGAGACCCAGTACCTCGGCATCAGCGACATCCGCGGCAGGGTCGACGACGACTCGGCCTCCCGTGAGGAGGTCCTGGAGGACTACAACCGGGTGATGGTGGTCGCGGCCAACCTCTTCGACGAGCAGTCGCGGGGCCACCCCGAGTCCCAGGCGATCGGCCCCGGCCTCAGCGCGACCAACACCTTCCGCGTGGTCGACCTCCTCGCCCAGAGCGACGCCCAGCTGACCCGCAGCTTCGCCAGCGGCGAGCTCACCGCCGAGGACCAGCGCGAGTTCACCCGGCTGACCAGCTCCTACCACGTCATCCTCGACTCCATCAGCGACTTCATGAGCCCGGAGCAGTCCCGCAAGGTCGACGCCCTGCTGGAGAGCGAGGACTACACCCGCCTGGTCGAGTTCGAGAACCAGATCATCGAGCGCGAGGTCACGACCTCGGTCGACCCGATCACCCTCGAAGAGACCGCCGATACCTCGATCCCCGTCGACCAGGAGGACTGGGCCGCCGTCTACTTCCCGGTAAAGGACGCGCTCACCGACATCGGCGCCAACGAGTCCTACCACGCCGCCGACATCCAGTCCGAGGCGTCCACCCTGTGGCTGAGCCTGGCGCTGTTCGGGACCGTCGGGGTCGCGGCCCTCGGTTTCGGCGCGATCTCCTACGCCTTCCGCACCACCAACGACACCGTGAACCGGCTGGGCCGGCTGCGCGACGAGACCGACAAGCGCGCCAACGAGGCGCTGGCCGACATGGCCTCCCGGCTGCGGCGCAACGAAGCGTTCGACACCGCGTCCGTCCCGGCGCTCACCGTCGGGGCCGACGACGAGATCGGCATGGTCGCTCAGTCCTTCGACAAGGCCCACCGGTTCGCCGTGGACGCCGCGGTCCGCCAGTCGGAGCTGCGGCAGGGCGTCAACCGCGTGTTCCTGAACATCGCCCACCGCAGCCAGACGCTCATCCACCGCCAGTTGCGGCTGCTGGACCGGATGGAGCGCGACCAGGAGGACCCCGAGCAGCTCACCGAGCTCTTCAAGCTCGACCACCTCGCCACCCGCTCCCGCCGCAACGCCGAGAACCTGCTCATCCTCGGCGGCGAGACCCCGGGCCGCACGTGGCACCGGCCCATGCCGCTCGTCGACGTGCTGCGCGGCGCGATCTCGGAATCCGGCGACTACACCCGCGTGGAGCGCCAGCGCATCGCTCGGGTCGCGCTCAAGGGCCCGGCGGTCGCCGACGTCATCCACTTGGTCGCCGAGCTCGTCGACAACGCCACCACCTTCTCCCCGCCGCAGAGCCAGGTCCGGCTGAGCGGCGAGCAGGTGCCCAACGGCGTGGTCATCGAGATCGAGGACCGCGGCCTGGGCATGCAGGAGGAGGAGTTCGCGGCCCACAACGAGGCCCTGGCCAGCCCGCCCGAGTTCGACGTCATGCGGCTCAACGACAAGATGCGGCTGGGCCTGTTCGTGGTCTCGCGCCTGGCGCAGCGCCACGACATCAAGGTGCAGCTGCGGCCGTCGGCCTACGGCGGCGTCCAGGCCATCGTGCTGCTGCCGACGGAGCTGATCGCGGGCGACCCGCCCACCCTCCCGGGCGCGTTCGGCGACGCCGGCGAGCAACCGTGGTCCCCGGACCAGGAGGCGCCGCGGATCTCGCGCGCGGTCGACACCCTCACCCCCGCCGAGCCCGATCTCTCCACCGCCCACCGCATCGGCGGCGCGAACGGCTCGGCCGCGGGCGGCGACGTCCTCGCCGAGAACGGCCGCACCCCCGCCGCGATGTCATCCCCGACCGCTCTGCCCGCAACCGACCCCGGCGACGCTCCGGAACGCACCCACCGCGGCGGCCCCTCCGCGCGCGGCACGGCGGAGGCGCCGCGCACCACCGCGTCGGGCCTGCCCCGCCGGGCCCCCGCCGCGAACGGCGATGGCACCGAATCCGACGGCGCGCACGCCAACGGCGCCGCACCCGCCACGGCCGCCGCCCCGCCCACGACACCTGCCACACCCGACGGCGACTCCCGGCCCGCCCTGCCCAAGCGGACCCCCCAGGCCCATCTGGCCCCTCAGCTCTACGACGCCCCGCCTGCTCCGCCCGCGGCGACGGCCCCCGCAGCTGAGGAGAAGGACCGTTCGGCACGCCTGCGCCGCAACATGGCGGCGTTCCAGCAGGGCACACGTCGAGGACGCCGTGACGGGCAACAGCGCCAGAACGACACCGAGAAGGATTCGCGACCGTGACGAACACCCCCGCAAAGGACCTGAACTGGCTGCTCGACGAGCTGGTGGAGCGGGCCGTCGGCGCCAAGTACGCCGTCGTCCTCTCCGCCGACGGCCTGCTCATCGGCCGGTCCCACCAGCTGGCGACCGATGACGCCGAGCACCTCTCCGCCGTCGCCTCGGCCTTCCAGAGCCTCGCCCGCGGGACCGGCCGGCAGTTCGGGGGCGGGAGGGTGCTCCAGACCGTCGTGGAGATGGAGCAGGCGTACCTCTTCGTCACCGGTGCCGGCAACGGCGCCTGCCTGGCCGTAATCTCCGAGGAGACCTCCGATGTCGGCCTGATCGCCTACGAGATGAACGTGCTCATCGAGCAGGTGGGCCGCTTCCTGGACTCCGCGCCCCGGCACGAGGGCTCGGCCGACACCGCCGAAACCGCCGACTCCGTCGGCTCCGTCAATGGACGGGCTTCCGGCAATTCAGCAGGTTAGGGGAGGGCATGTCAGAGCAACATGAGCTCGGGCTCGACTCCGACGGGACCGACCCGCTGGTCCGCCCCTATGTCATGACCCAGGGGCGGCTCCGCGCGGACACGGTGCACCTGGACATGATCAGCGTCGTGATCGCGGCGCGCCGCGCCGAGGTCGACGAAATCGCACTGGAACCCGAGCAGGTCCGCATCCTGGAGCTGTGTCATCGCGCCCAGTCGGTCGCGGAGGTCTCCGCGCACCTCGACATCCCGGTGGCGGTGGTCAAGGTCCTGCTCGGAGATCTCATCAGCCGGGGCTACGTCCTGGCCCGCGCCCCCTATACGACTCAGAGCCCGGTGAGCCGGGACATACTCCAGGCGGTACTCGATGGCATCCAGCGACTCTGACCGAGCCGGGGACCGGATCCCTTCGGCGATCAAGATCCTCATCGCGGGCGGTTTCGGGGCCGGGAAGACGACCCTGGTCGGCGCCGTCAGCGAGATCTCCCCCTTGAGCACGGAGGAGGTCATGACCGAGGCCAGCCTCGGCGTCGACGACCTCTCGGGGGTGGAGGAGAAGACCACCACCACCGTGGCCCTGGACTTCGGCCGCATCACCATCAACGACGACCTGGTGCTGTACATGTTCGGCACCCCGGGCCAGCAGCGGTTCTGGTTCATGTGGGAGGAGCTGGCGCTGGGCGCGCTCGGCGCGGTCGTCCTCGCCGACACCCGCCGGCTGGAGACCTGCTTCCCGGCCGTGGACTTCTTCGAGCGCCGCGAGGTCCCCTTCGTCGTCGCGGTGAACTGCTTCGACGGCGCGCACCACTACGGGGAGGGCGAGGTCCGCGAGGCGCTGAGCCTGAACGACCGCATCCCGGTCGTCCTGTGCGACGCCCGCGACCGCGCATCGGTCAAGGACGTGCTGCTGACCCTCGTCCGCCACGTCGCCGAGACCATGTCCACCCCGGTCTAGAGCAACCGGTTCCCGGCGGCCGGCCGCGCGTCCCCGCGGCCGGCCGCCCTCTCACTCCCGGGCGACGGTGCCGAGCCGTTCCAGGGTGTCGCCGAACTCCGCCATGAACTCGTAGACCACCTGTGAGACCGCCTTGACCTGGTTCAGGCTGCCCACGATCTGGCCGACGGGCGAGGGCGTGAGGGTGGGGTGGCGCACCCGGCTGACCCGGCGCAGGGCGTCGGCGATCAGCATGAACTGCAACGGCATCTGGAGGGTCGCGGGGGCGGCGTCGCCCTCCCACGCCTCGGTCCAGTCGTTGCGCAGCATGCGGGCGGGCTTGCCGGTCATGGACCGCGACCGGACGGTGTCACGCGAGGTCGCACGCAGGATCTGCTCCAGCGCGCCCTGAGGGGTGTCGGCCTCCTCGGTCGCCAGCCAGACCGAGCCGGTCCACACGCCTTCGGCCCCCAGCGCCATCCCGGCCGCCATCTGCCGGCCGCGCCCGATCCCGCCGGCCGCGAGGACGGGGGCGGGGGCCACGGCGTCGACGACCTCGGGCACCAGGACCATGGTGGAGACGTCTCCGGTGTGCCCGCCGGCCTCGGTGCCCTGGGCGACGATGATGTCGACCCCCACCTCGCGCTGCTTGCGCGCGTGGCGGACGTTGCTGGCCAGGCCGGCGACCTTGACCCCGCGCTCGTGCGCCTGCGCGACCACGTCGGCGGGCGGCGCGCCCAGCGCGTTGGCCAGCAGGGCGATGGGGTGCTTGAGGGCGGTCGCCACCTGGGGGCGGGCGGTGGCGTCGGTCCAGCCCAGCAGGAAGTGCCCGGCGTCCTCGCCGGTCAGCTCGGGCACGCCGTGCCCGGCCAGGAGGTCGTTGACGAACGTGCGGTGCCGGTCGGGGATGAAGGTCTGGAGGCGTTCCTGGAGTTCGGCCGGCGTGGCCGCGCCGAGCTGCGCGCCTTCGTAGGCGGCGGGCATGACGACGTCGACCCCGTAGGGGCGGCCGCCGACGTGCTCGTCGATCCAGGCGAGTTCGGTCTCCAGCTCGTCGGGCGTGAAGTACAGCGCACCGAGCACCCCCATCCCCCCGGCCCGGCTGACCGCGGCGACCACGTCGCGGCAGTGGCTGAAGGCGAAGATCGGGAGGTCGATGCCGAACATCTCGGTCACTCGTGTCCGCATGCCGCCATGAAACCACGAAAATGAAACACGTTCTAGAAGAGCAGCGGGGTGAATCCGCATCCGGCCCCGGGATACCGGGCCGCCGGTGCGGAATCCCGGACGGGCACCGACAGGGATTTCCGGAACACGTTCCAGCACGCGGAGAGGCGGCGCGTCGGCCGGCGGCCCGCGTTCAGCGGGGCAGGTGCCGCCACACCGCACGCGGCAGCAGCCGCATGCCGGCGAACACCACCCGGAGCTTGCGGGGCACCCACACGATCCCGGCTCCGGTGCGCAGCCCTTCGGCCACTGCCGCCGCCACCTCGCCGGTCGTCGCCGGGAACGGCGCCGCCGAGACGTGCGCGGACATCCGCGTGGGCACATAGCCCGGCCGCACGATCATCACCCGCGCGCCACTGCCGTGCAGGGCGTCCCCGAGCCCCTGCGCGAAGCCGTCGAGCCCGGCCTTCGCGGCGCCGTAGACGAAATTGGCGCGGCGCACGCGCACCCCGGCCACCGAGGAGATCACCACGAGGGTGCCGTGGCCCTGCCGGCGCAGCCGCGCCGCGACGGCCAGCCCCGCCGAGACGTGGCCGGTGAACGTGGCGGTGGCGGCCTCGGCGGCGGCGACGGGATCGGCCTCCAGCACGGCCTGCTCGCCGAGGACGCCGAAGGCGTCCACGACGACGTCGAGGTCGCCGACGAGGTCGGCCGCCGCGTCGACGACCCCGGCGTGGGTCGCCGGCTCCGCGGCGTCGAAGTCGAGCGCGTGCACCTCGTCGGCGCCCGCGGCGCGCAGCCGTCCCGCCGCATCGCCGACTCCGGCGGTCTCCTCCGCCCCGCGCGCCGCCAGCACCACCCGCCGGGCGCCATCACGCACCAGCCGCGCCACCACGGCCAGCCCGATCTCACTGCGCCCGCCCAGCAGCAGAACGGTGTCCACCGTCCCCACCGCGTTCTTCATCGGGACACTCCTCGCATGGAAACCCCCGCTTCGGCGGGGGAGAAAGGCACCGCCACCGCGCGACGCCCCGCCCTGCTACGCGGAACCGGACGCGACGCGGCGCGTCGGAGAGAGCTTCGCAGCAACGGCCCACCGGAAGGAAGGGCTGGGGCGCCTGGCACCACGCGCGCCGGCCGCCCGACTCGCCGCAGGCCACTCCAGGAGCCGGGACGACCGGGGCCACCGGCCCACCCACCCGACGACCGACACACCCGGCCCCCGCCACCCAACGGAACACAGACCCCGCACCACCACACCAGGAACAAGGACCACCAAGACCACCGACCCGTCCGCCCGATCGCCGGCGTACCCGGCACCGGCCGCCTGTCGTGGATCCGTCGTCCCCTCCCCCGGCCGGGACGCCGTGCCCGGGCGGCGTCAGTTGCGGTCGGTGAGGCGGTAGCGGCGTTCGGGGCGGCCTGCCGTGCCGTAGCGGAGGCGGACCTCGGCCTTGCCCTCTTGCACGAAGAACTCCAGGTAGCGCCGGGCGCTGACCCGTGACAGGCCGGTCAGTTCGGCGCACTCCGACGCCGACGCCTCCCCCGCTCGGCGCAGCTCCCGCTCCACCAGCCCGGCGGACTCCGGGGTCAGGCCCTTGGGCATGTGGCCGCCCACCTGCGGCGCGGTCGCGGCCGGGGCGCCGGGGGCGCCCCCGCCGAACAGGCGGTCCACGTCGGCCTGGCGGGGGGCGCCGTCGTCGAGCACCCGCCGCATCTCGCGGTAGCCGTCGAGCCGGGAGCGCAGGGTCTCGGCGTCGAAGGGCTTGATGATGTAGTGCACGGCGCCGCCGTGCAGCGCCTGGCGCACCGTTGCGACGTCGCGCGCCGCGGTGATGATGAGCGCGTCCACGTCCGGGCCGCCGCCTCGGCGCAGGCGCCGAAGTACCTCGATTCCGCTGAGATCGGGCAGGTAGACGTCGAGCAGCAGCAGGTCCGGACGCAGTTCCGCGGCGGACCGCAGCGCCTCGGCGCCCGTCCGCGCCTCGCCGACGACGGTGAAGCCCGGCACGCGCTCGACCAGCCGGCGGTGCACCTGGGCGACCATGAAATCGTCGTCGACGATCAGCACCCGGATCGCCCCGCCGTCCTCGCCACCGTTCCCGGACGTCATCGGTCCCCCTCGTCGCTCACGTGGGGCAGTCGCGCCGTGAAGCACGCCCCCTCCACCTCGATCCCGCCGCCGCGCCGCGTGCAGACGAGGCGGGTCAGCGCGAGCCCCACCCCCCGCGCGGCGCCGTCGGCGCCCTTGGTGCTGAACCCGCTGCGGAACACCTCTTCGGCGAGTTCCGGCGGCACGCCCTCGCCCGAATCGCGCACGCTCACGAGGACGGCACCGTCCTCCTCCGACAGCCAGACCTCCACCCACCCGTCCCGGTCGCCGCCGACGGCGTCGAGCGCGTTGTCCACCAGGTTGCCGACGACGGTCACAAGGTCGGCGGACAGCTGCTGGTCCTGCGGGCCCAGAGCGGTGCCGGCCGCCATGATCAGGTCGCAGCCCTGCTCGGCGGCGAGGCTGGCCTTGGCGATGAGCAGCGCGGCCACCGACGGGTCGGCCACGCGCGAGGTGACGTCCTCGGTCAGCTCGGCGCGGGCGCCGCCCACCCGGCTGACGTAGCGGGTGACCTCGTCGTACTCCTCCAGCCCGAGCAGCCCCGTGATGACGTGCAGCTGGTTGCTGAACTCGTGGGCCTGCGCGCGCAGGGCGTCGGTGGTGGTGCGGGTGCGGTCCAGTTCGTGCTGGAGCGCCACCAGGTCGGTGCGGTCGCGCATGGTGGTGACCGAACCGATGCGCTCGCCGCGGGCGCGCAGCGGCATGCGGTTGAGGGTGACCAGCCGGTCGCCCATCACCACCACGCGGTCCGGGCGCTCGGATTCGTCGGTCAGGACCCCCAGGAGATGGGGGCCGACCCCCAGGTCCGACAGCGTGCGGCCCGCGGGGTCGGACGGCAGCCGGAGCAGTTCGGCGGCCTTGTCGTTGACCAGGGTGACGCGGTTCTCCCGGTCCAGGCCCAGCACGCCCTCCTTGATGCCCTGGAGCATCGCCTCCCGGTGCTCGACCAGCCGGGCGATCTCCCCGGGTTCAAGGCCCAGTGTCTGCCGTTTGACGTGGCGCGACAGCAGCAGCGACCCGGCGACGCCCAGGACGCTGGCGATCCCCAGGTAGATGAGCAGGGTGGGGGCCGACGTGGCCAGCTGCTCCAGCAGGCCGGGGTAGGTGCGTCCGGCGGCGACCAGGCCGAGGATCTCGCCGTCGTCGGCGATGACCGGCACGTGGGCGATCAGCACCCGCTCCCCACCGATCGACACCTCGCCGATCCACGAGCGGCCCGACAGCACGGTGCTGGAGCCCAGGTCCATGCGCTCGCCGATGTCGCGCGGGTCGGAGGGGGTGAGCATGCGCCCGTCCGTGCGGGCCAGCACCAGGTGGTCGACACCGGCGAGGGTGCGCACGCTTTCAGCGGCCGGCGCCAGGATGCCCTCCCGCGCGGGGTCGCCGAGCCCCACCCGCACGGCGTCCATGCTGGCGGCCGACTCCGCGACGGCCAGCATCCGCTGGCCCTCCACCTCGCGGAAGCGCGCGTCGGTCTGCGCCAGCGACACCCCCGCCACCGCGACGAGCACCGCCACGATGATCGCGAGTTGGAGCAGGAGGAACTGCCGGGCGAGGGTCGGCCGGTGGCGCATCGTTCCCCCTTTCGCACCCGTGACCTCGATGATGCGCCATCGTCGCACGTGATGGCGGTCATATGACAACGGGCACCCCGGCCGCCGGTTCGTGCATGATGGAAGGCGGATCGGATTCGGAAAACGGAAGGTCGGCGGAGGACATGCTGGACCGGCGCGGGTTCCTCGCCGCTCTCGGCGCTTCGGCGCTCGCGGCGGCCGCGGGCGGCTGCGCGGCCGTGCCCGCGGTGCCGCGGTTGCGGATCATGGTGCCCAACCCGCCCGGCGGCGGCTTCGACATCACGGCCCGGACGGTCTCGGCGACCCTCAAGGAGACCAGGCTGGCGCCCGACGTCGAGGTGTTCAACCTGTCCGGCGGGGCGGGCGCCGCGGGGCTGGCCCGGCTGCTGTACGAGGAGGGCAACGGCGCCCTGCTCATGCAGATGGGGCTGGGCGTGGTGGCCACGACGCACATCGCCGACGGCGTCGCGCCGGTCACCCGCGCCACCCCGCTGGCGCGGCTGCTGGAGGAGCCGATCGTCGTCCTGGTGGTCCCCGACTCCCCCTACCGATCGTTCGGGGAGCTGCTGGCCGCGTGGCGCGATCCGCGGACCCGGCTGCGGATGGGCGGCGGCTCGGCCGCGGGCGGCCCCGACCACCTCGCGCTGATGCTCATCGCCGAGGAGCTGGGGATCGACCTCGGCGCCGCCGACTACGTCTGGCACGACGGGGGCGGCGAGACCCTGGCCGCCCTGCTCAGCCACAGCGTCGATGTGGGCGCGGCGGGCGTGGGCGAGTACCGGCACGCGATCGCCGCCGGGGAGCTGCGGCCGCTGGCCGTCACCGGGCCCCAGCGCATCGCCGGGGTCGACGCCCCCACCCTGCGCGAGATCGGCATCGACGTCGACTTCGTGAACTGGCGCGGCCTGCTGGCCCCGCCGGAGATCAGCGCCGACGCCCGCGACTCGCTGGTCACCGTCCTCGGCGAGCTGCGCGCCACCCCGCAGTGGCAGGACGCGCTGCGCGAGAACCACTGGACCGACGCCTTCCTCACCGGATCCGACTTCGGCGACTTCCTCTCCGCCGAGAACCGCCGCGTGAGCTCCCTGGTCGATCGCCTTGCGCCACCGGAGTCCTAGGGCGCCCCGTCCCGTAGCCGGCGCGCCCCCGCTCCCCGCCCCGCCGGGCCGTGCGGTAGCGGGCACGTCCCCTGGGTAGAGGCGTCGGTCCCGGATCGCCCGACGGTGGTCCCCGGTGAAGGAGGCGGTGGCCGATGCTGGAAGCGAGCGACGGCATCAGGGTGTTCCTGGCGCACGAGCACGATGTCGTCCGCCGCGGCATGCGGGCATGGCTGTCGGACGAGGACGGCATCGAAGTGGTCGGGGAGGCCACCGGCGCCGCCGAGGCCCGCGCCCGCATACCGGCGGCGGGGCCCCACGTGGCCCTGCTCGACGCCGGCCTGCCGGATCGCAGCGGGGTCGAGGTCTGCCGCGAGCTGGGTGCGTCGATGCCGGACCTGGCGTGCCTGATCGTGGCCACCCTGCCCGACGACGACGCCCTCTACGACGCCGTCATGGCGGGCGCCTCGGGGTATGTCCTGACCGCGATCAGCGGGGTGGACCTGATCGGCGCGATCCGGACGGTCGCGGCGGGCGAATCGCTGCTGGACCCGCGCAGCACGTCGCGCATGATGCGGCGGATGCGCGAGGAGACCACCCGCGAGGACCCGTTGGCCGTGCTCTCCGGCCAGGAGCGCCAGGTCTTCGAGCTGATCGGCGAGGGGCTGACCAACCGCCAGATCGGGGAGCGCATCTTCGTCGCGGAGAAGACCGTGAAGAACTACGTCTCCGGTGTGCTGGCCAAGCTCGACATGCAGCGCCGTACCCAGGTGGCGTCCTACGCGGCCCGCCTCAGGGCGGAGTCGTCACTCGACTCACCGCGCTGAGGCGGGCCGCCACGCCGGGGCCGCCGCTCTCCGCGGAGAGCGGCGGCCGGCCGTCAGGTCATCGGGTCCAGTCGCGGGAGACGCGTGCCCATTCGCGGTCCCAGCCGGGGAGCGCCGTCCGGATCATCACGCGGCGCAGGAGCGACCGGGACACGGCCGTGGCCATGCCGAGGAGCACCAGGACGCCGACGGTGGCCGTCCAGGCGGCACCGGACGCCTCGTCGGGGCTGCGCGGCGGGTGGACGGGCTCGCCGGCGGAGTCCAGCCACGCCGTCACGTGGTCGCCCCGCTTGCCGCCGGGGTCGGTCCACACCATGGTCGTCTCGGGCTGCCCGGAGCCGTCGTCGATGACCGCCGATCCGGGCACCTGGCCCGTGCGGCCGCTGCCGCCCTCGTAGCCCGACGCGGTCACGTCGGCCGACAGGATGGCGTCGACCTTGTGCAGCGACGCCGACTCGCGGCCGATGTCCTCCAGGGTCGAGGCGTGGACGCTGCGCCACGTCGCCGGCGCGGCGATCAGCGCGGTGATCACCAGCGCCGCCAGGATGACCCGGCCGGCCAGGGCCTCCGCACGGTCGCGCGGGCGGCACAGGAGCCCGTCCGCGGGACCGGCGACGCCTGGCGCGGCGCGCATGACCCTGATGATCAATCTGTGCACTCCGCCCATCGTCCTCACCGCCCCTGCGCGTCTCGGGCCGTCCTGCGGCCCTGTCCCCGTGCTGGTCCACGTGCGCTTTCAGCTGCGCGTTCGATGTCCAGACTTCCCCCGGCGGCGCGCGGCACGCGTAGGCGAACGTCGGGAATGGGTGGGCCGGACGTCCCGGGTACCGGCCGCCCTCCGCGCAGGTACGAAGGTCGTCGCGCACCGGACCGGACGACCCTGGACCGCCCGGCCGCCCGGCGGGGACGCTGGGTGGGGTGGAGGCGGCGCCGCGCCCGCTGCGGGCACGCGGGGCCGTCGCCCGGCGGCGGGGCCGGACGGGCCTGCCGCCGCCCGGCCCCGAACGGAGGAGCCATGCTCGTAGCCGAGATGATGTCCGCTCCGCGCGTCGAGCTGACGGAGACCATGCCGGTGGGCGAGGCCGCGCAGATGCTCAGCGCCACCGGGTGCGACGGGGCCCCGGTGACCGACGGGGACGGCAGGCTCCGCGGGATCGTCACGCAGATCGACCTGCTGCAGGACCGGTTCGGACCCGTCGCGGGCGATGTCGCCACCAACCGGCACCTGATACCCCCGCGAGAGACGCTGCACGTCGGCGATGTGATGACCGACGCCGTCGTCACCACGGAGGAGTCCGACGACGCCCACGAGCTGGCCCACCGCATGATGGAGACGCGCATCCGCTGCGTCCCCGTGGTGCGCGACGGCGTGGTCGTGGGCGTGGTCCGCCGCGGCGACCTGCTGCGCACCTATTTGCGCCCGGACCGCGAGATCCGCAGGGACGTCCTGGAGGAGATCGCGCGGCGCTCCCCGGAGGCGGAGGCCCTGGACGCGGTCGTCGAGGACGGCAGCGTGACGATCACCGGCACCGACGACACCGCCGTGCGCCGGCGCATCGGCGACCTCGCCGCGAAGGTGCCCGGGGTGCGCGCCGTCGAGATCACGGGCCGGGAGTGAGGCGCCGGCCGCGGCCCGGAGCACGGGCGGCCCGAGCCTCATGACGGACGGGAACCGGCTCCCAGAGCACCGGGCGCCTGAGGGCGGGGCGGCGAACCGGTCCGGTGCGGTCGGGGCGCGGCACGGGATGGCGCGCGAACAGACCGGTCGGACAGAGGAGGCGCACCCGCGCGCGAGGCGGCTGCCGGCCGCCGCGGTGCGAGCGAGCCGACGTGAGCGCGGCACGGGATGCGGCGCCGTGAGGGGCGGCCCGCCGCGCACCCGCCGCTCCGCGGCAGCGGAGCGGGGTCGCGGCCGGGGGAAGGTGGTGACGGCCGTGGACACGCCCATGGACGATCCGGTCGAACCGGACACGGTACCGATCGCGCTCGACACGGTGTCGGCGGTCGCGTTCGACATGGACGGCGTGCTCACCGATACCGCCGCGGTCCACGCCTCCGCCTGGAAGCGGGCGTTCGACGAGTTCCTGCGGGAGCGCGCGAAGGCGACCGGCGACGACGCCCGGCCCTTCCGGCTGCCCGGCGACTACCTCGCCTATGTCGACGGCCGGGAACGGCTCGACGGTGTCCGCACCTTCCTCCGCTCACGCGGGATCACCCTGCCGGAGGGCGGCGCCGCGGACGGCGGGCCGGACCTCGGGCAGGCCACGGTCGCCTCGCTGGGCGAACGCAAGGACCGCCTGTTCCTGGAGCACATCCGCGAATTCGGTGTGGCCCGCTTCCCCGCCGCGCTGGCGCTGCCGCGCGAACTGCGCGCGGCGGGCGCCCGGACCGCTGTTGTCTCGGCGAGCCGCAACTGCGCCGCGCTGCTGCGCGCCGCAGGCTTGGAGGACGCATTCGACGTGCGGGTGGACGGCAACGACGCGGGCCGCCTGGGGCTGCCGGGCAAGCCCGACCCCGCGCTGTTCCTTGAGGCGGCACGGCGGCTGGGGGTCGCGCCCGAGCGCACGGCGGTGGTGGAGGACGCCCTCGCCGGCGTCGAGGCGGGGCGGCGCGGCGGGTTCGGCCTGGTGGTCGGCGTGGACCGCGGGCACCTGTCGGCCGGCCTCTACCACAGCGGTGCCCACGCCGTCGTCACCGACCTCGCGAAGCTGGTCGTCGCGGGTGCGCCGGCATGAGCGCGTGGACGCTGGTCTACGGCGCGACCGACCCCGCGCGGGAGGGCGCCCGCGAGGCGCTGTGCACCCTCGGCAACGGGTACTTCGCCACGCGCGGCGCCACCGCGGAGTCCACCGCGGACGCGGTCCACTACCCCGGCACCTACATCGCGGGGTGCTACGACCGGGCCGTGTCGACCGTGTCCGGGCACACGGTGGAGAACGAGGACATGGTCAACGCCCCCAACTGGCTGCCGCTCACCTTCTGGACCGGCGCGGGGGAATGGTTCACCGACGCCGAAGGGCAGGCCACCGGCCACCGCACCGAACTGGCCATGGACGAGGGGGTCCTGCACCGCACCTTCCTGGCGTGCGACGGCGAAGGCCGCGAGACCCTGGTCCACCAGCGCCGCCTGGTGTCGATGGACGACCCGCACGTGGCGGCCATCGAGACGACCTTCGAGGCGCGGAACTGGAGCGGCACCCTCACCGTGCGCTCGGCCCTGGACGGCCGGGTGGCCAACGCGGGGGTGCCGCGCTACCGCGCGCTCGCGGGGCGGCACCTGCGCGCCGAGGGGTCGGGGGGAGACTCCGGGGACACCGTGTGGCTGCGGTCGGTGACCGAGGCGTCGCGCGTGGAGATCGTGTTCGCGGCCCGCACCCGGGTCACCAGCGGGCCTGCGCCGGCGGCGTCGGCGGTGGACGCGCGGGAGGGCTGGATCGCCTGCGACCTGGACGTCGACCTCGTCCAGGGCCGACCGGTGACCGTCGAGAAGGTGGTGGCCCTGCACACCTCGCGCGACAACGCCATCAGCGACCCGCTCACCGCCGCGTGCGCGACCCTCGAACGGACCGGTGACTTCGCGGACCTGCTCGGCCGGCACACGGCCGCCTGGGTCCACCTCTGGCGCGCCTGCGCCGTCGACATCGGCGAGGAGCACGACCAGCGGGTGCTGAACCTGCACGTGTTCCACCTGCTCCAGACCCTGTCGCCGCACGTGGGCGAGTCCGACGCGGGGGTCCCCGCCCGCGGGCTGCACGGCGAGGCCTACCGCGGCCACGTGTTCTGGGACGAGGTGTTCGTCCTGCCGTTCCTGAGCCTGCACTTCCCCGAGACCGCGCGGGCCCTGCTGCGGTACCGCTGGCGGCGGCTGCCCCAGGCGCGCGCCGCCGCCCGGCGCGCGGGGCTGCGCGGCGCCCTGTTCCCGTGGCAGAGCGGGAGCGACGGCCGCGAGGAGGCGCAGCGGCTGCACCTCAACCCGCGCGACGGCCGGTGGACGCCGGACAACTCCCACCTCCAGCGCCACGTCGGGATCGCCATCGCCTACAACGTGTGGCAGCACTACCAGGCGACCGACGACATCGCGTTCCTCAGCGCGTACGGCGCCGAGCTGCTGCTGGAGATCGCCCGGATGTTCGCCGGCCTGGCGGCCTACGACGAGGCGACGGACCGCTACGTCATCCGGGGCGTCATGGGGCCCGACGAGTACCACGACGGCTACCCCGGCCGCGAGGAGCCCGGCCTCGACGACAACGCCTACACCAACATCATGGTGGTGTGGGTGCTGAACCGGGCCCTGGACATCCTGCGGCTGGTGCCCAGCCCACGCCGCCAGGAGCTGCGGGAACGGCTCGGCCTGGACGCAGCGGAGGTCGCGCGCTTCGGCGACATCGCCCGCCGGATGCACGTGCCGTTCCACGACGGGGTGATCAGCCAGTTCGCGGGGTACGGGGACCTGGCGGAACTGGACTGGGCGGCCTACCGCGCCGCCTACGGCGACATCCGCCGGCTCGACCGGATCCTGGAGGCCGAGGACGACTCCTGCAACCGCTACCGGGTCTCCAAGCAGGCCGACGTCCTCATGCTCTTCTACCTGCTCACCGACGACGAGCTGAGCGGGATCCTGCACGCCCTCGGCTACCCGCACTCGCCGGACCTCTTCACCCGGACGATCGCGTACTACCTGGACCGCACCTCCCACGGCTCGACGCTGAGCGCCGTGGTGCACGCCTGGGTCCTGGCCCGCGACGACTGCGCCGCGTCGTGGCGGTTCTTCCGCGACGCCCTGCACTCCGACATCGAGGACGCGCAGGGCGGGACGACCGCGGAGGGCGTCCACCTGGGGGCCATGGCGGGCACGGTGGACCTGCTCACCCGCTGCTACGGGGGGCTGCGGGCCTACAACGGCGTCCTGCACCTGGCGCCGTCGCTGCCCGGGGAGCTGCCCCACCTCGCGCTCGGCCTGCGCTACCAGGGCCACCACGGCGTTCAGCTGCGCCTGCACGGCGGAGGGGTCGAGGTCGCGGTGCCGCCGTCGGCGCTGCCGCCCATCACGGTGGAGGCGAACGGGCGCACGGTCTCGGTCCCGGCCGGGGGGACCGGCAGGCTCCCTTCAAGGGACGCGCCGCAACGCCGGAACGGGTCGGCGCACTGACGCCGGCACAGTCCGGCGCACCGGCACGGCGCCTTCCGGCGCGCCGGACCGGACGTAGGGTGCGGGCATGCTCCCCGGCCCCCCGTTCACCCGCGCGTCCTTCCCGGTCCTGGTCCCGATCGCCGACCGCCGTCCGTTCGACCCGCCCACGCGGGTGTGGACGCCGGACGAGTGGAGCCGGATCCGCACCGGCCTGCGGGCCGAGGCCATGGAGGAGAGGTGGGACGCCTTCGTCGAAGGCGACCGGATGTTCGTGCAGCGCAGCTGGACGGGGCGCGGATACTACGAAGCGGAGTTCGCCCCGTGCGGCGGCGGCCACCGGATGGTCCGCGCGTGGGCGGAGGCCGGCGGCGCGGACATCGACACCCGCCACGGCGCCCTGCACGCGGCCCACCTGGAGGTGCTCGTCGCGGCCCTCCTCCTCCGCGACCCCGACCCCGCCCCATGGAACCGGTTCACCCGGCTGGGCGGCCTCTCCGCCCTCTACGGACGGGGCCCGGGCGGCGGGTGAGCCCGCGGAAGGCCGGCGGCCCCGGACGGCCGGCGGGCTCGCGGACCGGGCCGGTTCGGCGGCCGCCCGTGCCGGCGCGGCCGCGGCTACACCAGCTCCAGGCGGCGGGCGAGGTCGGAGGTGAGGACGCCCTCCGGATCGGCGCGGGCGCGTACGGCGCGCCATTCGGGCAGGCGGGGGTACATGGCGTGGACGTCGGCGGCGCGGGCGCGGGCGTCCTTGGCAAGGTAGATCCGCCCGCCCGCGGCGGCGACGGCGGTGTCGAAGGAGCGCAGCAGGGCCGCCAGCCCCGGGACCTCGGCCGGCAGGTCCAGCGCGAGCGTCCAGCCCGGCATGGGGAACGACAGCGGTGCGGGGGTCCCGGAGCCGAACCGCTTGAGCACGGCGAGGAACGACGGCGCCCCCGCCGCCGCCAGGCGCTCCACGATCCGCCGGAGGGTGTCCTCCGCTCCGAAGGGCACCACGAACTGGTACTGGACCAGCCCGCGCGGCCCGTACAGGCGGTTCCAGCCGCGCACGGCGTCCAGCGGGTGGAAGAACGACCCGAGCCCCTGGATATCGCCCCGGGCCCGGCGGGGCGCCCGGGCGTGGTAGGCGGCGTTGAACGCGCGCACGCTCCACGGGCTGAGCAGCCGGGGCGGGACCAGCGGGGGCGCGGCGACCAGTGTGCGGGGGGCGTAGGCCAGCGGGTCGCGGCGCAGGCGCGGCGGCAGGTCGGCGGGGCGCGCGTGGTGGGCGCGGGTGAGCACCCCGCGCCCCGTGGCCGCGCCGCGGGCCATGAGGTCGATCCAGCAGACGGTGTAGCGGTAGCGGTGGTCGCTCGCGCTCATCAGGGCGAGGGCGGCGTCCAGGTCGGGCGTGCGGTCGGTGTCGACCCGGACGGCGGCGGTCTCGACCGGGAGCACGCCGATCGTGGCCTCGGTGACCACTCCGGTCAGCCCCATGCCGCCCACGGTGGCCCAGAACAGCTCGGGATCGCGGCCGGGGCCGATGGCGTGCTCGGTGCCGTCTGGGGTGACCAGCCGCAGTGAGCGCACGTGCGCGCCGATCGAGGAGTCCACGTGGTGGTTCTTGCCGTGGATGTCGGCGGCGATCGCGCCCCCGACCGTGACGTGCCGGGTTCCCGGCGTGACCGGCACGAAGCGGCCGCGGGGCAGCAGGTGGGCCATGAGCTCGGCGAGCCCGGTCCCCGCCGACGCGGTCACCGTGCCCGCCGCGCGGTCGAGCCGGATGCCGGAGGCGAGGGCGGAGCAGTCGAGCACCAAGCCGCCGGCGCACTGGGCGGCGTCGCCGTAGGCGCGGCCCAGCCCGCGGGCGACGGCCCCGCGCCGCGCCCCGCTGCCGGCGGCCTCGCGCAGCAGGCGGCCAACGTCGGCGGCGGTGCGCGGGCGCACGACCCTGGCGGCGGTGGGCGCCGTCCGGCCCCACCCGGTGAGCAGGCGGTACCCGCCGTCCTCGGCCGACCCGTCCACCGGCCCCCCTTTCTCGTCCACGCGGCACCGCTCCCCGCCGCCCGCGGGCGGGCGCACTCTCACCCCAGGTGGGCGCCGAGGCCGACCAGGGCCAGGAGGGCCAGCACGCCCACCTGGAGCCCGCGGTCGCGCAGGGCGATCTCCTCGGGCTCCTCGCCGATCCCCCGGTCGACCAGCATGTGGTAGCGGAGCACGCAGGCGATGAACGGCACGATGCTCGCCGCGCGGAACGGCAACGGGTCGCCCGCGCCGTCCCCGTCCAGCGCCCAGAGGCAGAAGGTGACGATCAGCGCGCCCGACACCATCGTCCGCACCTGGGTGAGGTAGCTGACCGTGTAGCGGGCGAGCGTGGCGCGGGTGCGGGTGCCGGCCGGCCCGCGCAGCTCGGCTTCGCGCTTGCCGGTGACCACCAGCAGTGCCGCCAGCGAGACGACGATCAGGAACCAGCTGGTGACCGGCACCCCGATGGCCACCGCCCCGGCCAGGGCGCGCAGCACGTGGCACCCCGCCACGGCGATGATGTCGCAGACGGTGATCGTCTTCAGCACGGCGGTGTAGGCGCCGGTCAGCGCCAGGTATCCGGTGAGCACCGCGAGCACGGGAGGGTCGCCGGCGGCCGCCACCGCCAGCAGGGCGGCGGCGATCAGCAGCACGCCCGCCGACGCCGCCCACCCGACCGGCAGCGCGCCCGCCGCAACGGGGCGGTGCCGCTTGCGCTCGTGCTCCCGGTCGCGGTCGGCGTCGCGCACGTCGTTGAGCAGATAGGTCCCGCTCGCGGCGACGCAGAAGACGACGAACACCGCGGCCGTGCGGGCCAGGGCGTCGGGGTCGCCGAGCTGGCCGGCGGCGCCGGGAGCGGCGAAGACCAGCAGGTTCTTCAGCCACTGCTTGGGCCGGCAGGCGCTCAGCAGGGCGCCGGCCCGCCCCATCGCCGTGGCCGGCCGGGCCGGTGGCGGGTGCGGCGCCTCGGGTCCGGCCGGGGGCGGCGGATCGGCGGATGAACGGGGCGGGCGCAATGGGCGGGCCATGGGGCGGCCCGGCCTCAGTGCCGCCGCGCGGCAGCCGACCGGGCGGCGACCAGCAGCAGCGCGCCGATCGCGAGGAGGGCCGGGCCGGCGACGACCAGCACGAGGGGGATCGTGGTGCGCAGCAGCGGCAGCATGGTCAGCCCCTGCTGGACGCCCTCGATGTTCTGCTCGATGGTGGCGTCGGTGAACCGCATCTCGCCGTCGAAGAGCACCAGGCGCTCCTCGCCGTCGACGACCGCGCCGCGGTGCTGGTCCTCGATCAGGTCGATGGGGGCGCCGGTGGTGGGCTCGATCCAGTAGGTGCGGGTCACGGTGAAGACCTCGTCGGCGGTGACGTCGCCGTCGCCCTCCAGCCCCAGGAGCGATCGGGGCAGGGTGCGCTCATTGATCTTGGTGGGCTCGACCACCTGCTCGAACCGGTAGGTCTCGACCCCCTGGATCGTCTCCACACCCTCGAAGGTGATGGGCAGGGTCTGGCGGGTGGGGACGTCGAACATCTCGTAGTCGCGCTGCTCGGTGAGGAAGGGGAACTTGAACGCCTGTCCGCTCTGCTGCACCGCCTCGTCGTTGACGGAGGCGTCGCAGCAGTCGACCGCCTCACCGCTGACGCGGTCGTGGCCGGCGCGGCGGGTGGTCGACAGGATGGCGAAGTCGCGGTCGATGTCCTTCACCCAGGTGAACTGGTCCCAGACCACGATGTCCTCGTCGCTGGCGGCGACGTCCGCCCGCACCGTCGTGTACGCCTCGACCGTGGCGCCGTCGACCTGCTCCACCTCCTCCGCGCTGAAGTAGGAGACGTCCTCCCCGCGGTTGGTGGTCTCGTTGTACTGGTCCATAGGGGTTTTCATCACGGCGCCGGCCATCCAGAATCGCAGCAGGGGGGCGAGGACCAGGCTGAAGACCCCCAAGGCGATGCAGACCACTGCAACGGTACGGCGCATGAGACCTCCAGGGGGAACGATCCGGATCTGGAACGCGGTTCATTTTGAGGTAGAGTACTTCCCCACGGCGGCCGACGTCACCAGGGCGCGTCCGAATTTTTATAACAGGTTCTAGTATGGCGCGGACCCCACTCCCGGCCGCCCATCCGCCTCGCCCGGGCCGTCCGCCGCAACCCCCGGGAGATCCCCTGTGACCTCGCCTTCCGCCGCGCAGCAGGGCACCCCCGACCCGTCGTTCCTACCCCGGGTGCGCGGGCACATCGGCGGGCTCGACGGCATCCGGGCGATCGCCGCGCTCATGGTCCTGGTATTCCACGTCGCGATCGAGACCGGGGCGGCCCTGGCCCCGGGCGTGACCGGCGCGCTGCTGTCGAGCGGCGAGCTGGGGGTCCCGCTGTTCTTCGCCCTCTCGGGGCTGCTGCTCTACCGGCCGTGGGCCCGCGCGGCGCTCGACGGCGCGCCCGGCCCGGCCGTCCGCCCCTACCTATGGCGCCGGGGCCTGCGCGTGCTGCCCGCCTACTGGATCGTCGCGGTGGTCGCGCTGCTGCTGTGGTCGCGCGAGCACCTGGACTCCGTGCGCGCCTGGGTCGAGGTGCTCACCCTCACCTTCACCTACAACCGCGACCCCTGGTGGGTCGGCACCGGCCCCTACGGCCTGGGGCAGATGTGGAGCCTGTGCGTGGAGGCGTCCTTCTACCTCCTGCTGCCGCTGTTCGCGCTGGTCCTCGCCCGGCTGGCGGCGCGCGGCGGCGACGACGCCGGCGCGCGTGCCCGCCTGCTCCTGCTCGGCCTCGCGGCGCTGAGCGTCCTCGGCGCGCTCGCCCTGATCCCGCAGTTCTACCCGGAGCCGCGCGTCTACCTGCACGCCTGGCTGCCGCGCACCCTGGGCATGTTCGCCGTGGGCATGGCGCTGGCGGTGGTCGCGGAGTGGGCCTGGCGCGACCCCGACCCCGACGGCCCGGCCCGGCGGCTGTGCCGGACCCTGCCCCAGGCACCGGGCCTGTGCTGGACGCTGGCGGGCATCACCTATCTCCTGGCGTCGACCCCGGCGGCGGGGCCCCGGTTCGTCGGGGTCGACGGCGTGTGGATCTCGCTGTTCAGCCTGCTCACCTCGATGGCGTTCGCGTTCTTCGTCATCGCCCCCGTGGCGCTGGCGCCGGCCCGCACCCCCGGCGACGGCGCGGCGGCCCCGCCGCGCGGCCCGATGGCGCCGGAGGCGCTGCTCGGCCACCCGGTGATGCGCTTCCTGGGCCGGGTCTCCTACGGGATCTTCCTGTGGCAGTTCGTGGTCCTGTACCTGTGGCGCGAGTTCACCGGCCAGGAGATCTTCACCGGATCGTTCTGGCTGGACCTGGTGCCGGTGGCCGCCGGCACCATCCTCCTGGCGGCGGCCACCCACCGCTGGGTCGAGCGGCCCGTGCAGCGCCTCGCGCGCCGCACGCGGCCCGCCCGCCGTCCGGCCTGAGCCGGCGCCCCCTCGTCAGAGGGCGTGGCGGTCCGCCTCACCGGGGGGCCGGGACGTCCTCCCCGTCGTCCGCCGGGTCGCCCGCCCCTTCCGTCCCTTCCGCCGGCGCCTCCTCGGCCCACGGGTCGCCGCCGGTCTCGGGCTCCAGCTCGCCGAAGGTGACCCACCGCAGGCAGACCGCCTCTTCATCGGTGGTGACCATCAACCGGCTCCCCGCACCGGCCAGCGGGACGTACCAGACCCCGCCGTCGGGGGCGGCGGGCAGCCGCGTGGTCTCCCACGCGTCGCCCACCACCGCGTGCAGCTCGGTCTCGGTCTCGGCGGAGTACGCGAGCCCGAGCACGAGCGTGGGTCCGCCCAGCGACTCCACCGGCCACACCGCCTGGCCGCCGAACGTCGTGATGCACTCCTCGTCCTCCGCAGGGCCGAAGAACGCGCTGCCCTCGGCCGGGCGCCCGCCGACCAGGTACCCGGCGTCGTTGAAGACGAGCGCCGCCCCGGCCGGCTCCGGGTCGCGGATGCGCTCGGCCACGCCCGGCTCGGCCAGCGGGCTGAGGACCGAGGAGCTGAGCCGGCGGGTGCCGTTCCACGGCAGCACGATGTCGGCGGGTACCGGCCGCGGGTAGATCCCCGCCTCGGGCGGGACCTCGCTCAGGGACCCGCGGACGGTGTCGAGGTACCAGCGCACCCGGTCGCCGCTGAGCGTATCGGCGAAGGTGTACGTGGAGAGGCCGCCCACCAGTGCGAACGCGGTCGTCGCCGCGACGGCGAGCGTGCCCGCCGCCCGGGTGCGCCCGGTCCGCCGCGGCCACGCGCGGCGGTACGCCCGCTCCTCCCCGCGTACCGGGAGGAAGGCGAAGGCCAGGCAGACGGCGAAGACCAGTGCCGCGTCGGCCACATATCGGGGGTCGTAGCCGATGACGTCCTGGTAGCGGCCGCGCGCGAGGAGGGTCGGCAGGATGTCGACCACCACGAGGTGGCCGGCCAGGATCGCCCACGCCCGCCACGACCTGCGCCGCACCGCCAGGCTGACCAGTACAACGGCGCCGAGCGCCGCCCACGCGGCGACCACCGCCTCGGCCGGCGGGTTGAGCAGCCCGCCGGCGGGGGTCACCGGGCCCCATTCGACCGGACCGCCGGCCGCCCCCACCGGGAAGGTCTCGCCGAGCAGCCGCCGGGCCATCGACAGCGCGGTGTCGCCGCGCGGCGCCCCCGCGCCCTCGCCGCCGGAGGTGTCCTGCCGGGAGAGGTAGAGCAGCCCGTGGCCCACGGACAGCAGCGCCATCCCGACCCAGAACGGCATGTCGCGGTCGAGCGTGCGCCACAGCACGCCGGGCAGGCGCCCCCGCACCAGGAACGCCGCGGCGAACACGAACAGCAGCGGGGGCAGGAACATCGCCTTGACCGAGAACGCCATCCCGAACACGACCGCGCCGGCCGCCTGCCAGCCGTACCGCGCCTCTCCGGTGCGCAGGTAATGGGCGGTCCACAGCAGCGCCAGGGCGATGGCGAGCTGGAAGGGCACCGCGTTGAGGGCGGCCGACCACCAGGCCAGGACGGGGATCGTCAGCGGGGCGAAGACGTAGACGGTCAGCGGCGCCACGATGGCCCACCGGCGGCCGAACACCACCCACAGCAGGCGGAAGACCGCGACCGCCGCGCCCGCCTGGCATGCCAGCATCACCCCGGCGGTCAGCCCCCAGTCGTAGGGGGCGATGGCGGTCTGGACGTAGGCGAGCAGCATCGCACCGGGCATCAGGTGGCCCTTGTGCAGCTCGGTCAGGTACTCCACGGTGAGGTCGGAGGCCGCGGCGTCGGCGACGAACAGGAAGTCGTCCTCGATGAAGTAGGCCGAGCGCAGCACGACCACCTTGACCGCCAGCGAGGCGATGATGAGCGCGGCCCCCAGCAGCACCACCGGGTCGCGCACGCCCCGGCTCACCGCGGCGGCCGGCGCCCCGCCCGGCGCGCCCCCGCCCTCCGCGCGCGGAGCGTCCGGGGCGGGCGGCCCCACGGGCCCGGCGGACCCCGCGGCCGTGGCGGCCGGGTCGGGACCGGCCGCCTGCGATGCCTGCACGGGCCGCGTGCTGTCGGGATCGGACATGCCGCTCACTTCCCAGGCGTCGCCGCGGACCGGTTGACGCCGTCGCATGAGGGGGTGACACAATACAACACGTTCCACATTCTTCCGCGATGGTCCGCGCAGTTCCATGGCAGTGGGGCATCCTGAACGAGAACCGGGTCCATGCCGGTCGCCTGCGCCGCCGGGAGGAGCGCCGTGAGCCTCGATGAAGTGCGCGACGACTGGACCCGGCTGGGCTCCGCGGCGCCCCTGTGGGCGGTCTGCGTCGACCCCGCCAAGCGCAACGGCGGCTGGGACGACGACGAGTTCCTGGCGTCCGGCGCCGCCGAGGTCGACTCCGCCATGGCACGCCTGGCCGAACTGGGGATCCGACCCGCCGGCGGCCACGCCCTGGACTTCGGCTGCGGCGCCGGGCGCCTGTCCAACGCGCTCGCCGCGCACTTCGGCCGGGTGACGGGCGTGGACATCTCCGCCCCCATGCTCGCCGAGGCCCGCCGGCTCGACCGCAGCGGGGGCCGGGTGGTGTTCCGGCTCAACGAGGCCCCCGATCTCGCCTCCTTCGCCGACGACTCCGTCGACCTCGTCTACACCGACCTGGTCCTCCAGCACCTGCCCCCGCCCCTGGCGGCCGGGTACCTCGCCGAGTTCGCGCGGGTGGTCCGCCCGGGCGGGGCCATGGTGATCGGGGTGCCCGCGCGCGAGCGGCGCACCTTCAAGGGCCTGGTGTTCCGCTTCGCCCCGTGGCCGCTGATCCGGGTGGCCCAGCGGGCCGTGCTCGGCTATCCGGCGCCCATGCGCATGCACACCCTGCCGCCCGACCGCCTCGCCGCCCTGCTGCGCCCCGCCGGGGCGCGCATCGCCGCCTCCGACCCGTACTGGGGCGGCGACCACTGGGAGCACCTGCGGCACTATGTCGCCGTCGACGGACCGGCCGCCCGGTGAGCACCCCGCCCGTCGCGCCCGAGGCCCCGTTCCGCGCCACGCTGCGCAGGTCGGTCGCGCTGTTCTCCGCGTTCCGCAGGGAGCAGACCGACCCCGACCACTTCTACGGCACGCTCGCCCGCGACACCGTCGCCCAGCTGCGCACCTACGCCGACCTCGACGGGGCGGTGGTCGTCGACATCGGGGGCGGGCCGGGCTACTTCGCCGACGCCCTGCGTGCGGCGGGCGCCCGGTGCGTCTGCGTCGACGCCGACACCGCCGAACTGCGGCTGCGCGACGGCGACCTGCCCGACACCGCCGTCCTCGGCAGCGCGCTGGACATGCCGATGCGCACGGGGTCGGTCGACGTCTGCTTCTCCTCCAACGTGCTGGAACACGTGCCCGACCCGCCGCGGATGGCCGGGGAGATGGTGCGGGTGACCCGCCCGGGCGGGACGGTCTACCTCTCCTACACGCTGTGGCTGTCGCCGTGGGGCGGCCACGAGACCTCCCCGTGGCACTACCTGGGCGGCCGCTACGCCGCCGAACGGTTCACCCGCCGCACGGGCCGCCGGCCCAAGAACGACTTCGGCCGCACGATGTTCGCGGTGTCGGCGGCGGAGATGCTGGCATGGGCCCGCGGCCGCGACGACATCGAGATCGTCGACCTCCTGCCGCGCTACCTGCCGCGGTGGCTGAAGCCGGTGATCCACGTACCCCTCCTGCGCGAGGTCATCACCTGGAACCTCCTCCTGGTCCTGCGGAAACGCTGACCGCGCCCGCTCCCGGGGGGCAGCGGGCACTCTGCCGGGGTCCGATGGCGCGGGCCGGGACCGGGGACGGCTCAGCAGGCGGGGCGGGACGACGCGGCGCCCGCGACCGGAGGACGGCGCCGGTCACTCGTAGACCGTGGCGGCGGCGAGGGCACGGGCGAGGAGCGCCCAGTCCGCGCCTTCGGGCATCTCCCCGCCGGTGTTGGCGTACCACCCCGGAGCGCTCCTGATCCAGGCGGCCATGGCACCGAGATACCGGTCGAGCGTGTCGTTCTCCCACCCCCCACCCCGCTCGCGGAACTCCGCACCGAGGAGCGCGATGAAGGCCGCGAGCTCTTCGCGGCTCGTGACATCAGAGGCGCCGGACGCGGCGGAGGAGGGGTATGACAGGTGCGAAACGCTACCGATGCCGGACCCGGCCACCGGCCGGCGCGGCCCCTCGCCGGAGACGGGCGCACGCGTCAGCGGCCCGTCTCCGGGGCGGCGGAGTGCCCGGGCTCCGGCCGGTCGCCAGGACCCGCGGGCGGCGCCGTGCGGCGGGCGCGCAGCGCCGCCGCCGCACCGGCCGCCAGCAGGAGGACCCCGACACCGCCCAGCCCGGCCGGGGCCCACGTGCGCACCGCCAGGAAGGTCAGCCGGGCCGTGCGGGCATCGGCGACGAACGCGCCGATCCGGTCGTCGGGCATGGCGAGCGAGGCGTCCAAGAGCATCCGCTCGCCCGTCCCGGTCTCGGCGCGAAGGGTCTCCCGCCGCTCCTCCTCCGCGTCGACGAGGCGTCCGCTGACCGGCTCGATCCAGTAGGTGCGGTGCACCTCCACCCAGCGGGTGGCGGTGACGGTCCCGGACCGGTCCAGGCCGAGGGCGCGGGCGGGCACCGACCGCGCCGACCCCGGGACCTGGGTCGGCTCCACCGTCTGCTCGTAGCGACGCGTGGCGAGCCCGGCGACCTGCTCGGTCCCGGTGAACTCCATGAGCGGGGCGGCGCGGATGTCGGCGTCGTAGAACGGGTGCGCGTCGCGGGCACCGCCCGCCGGCCAGTACAGGACCAGGCCGGCCTGGCGGACGGCGCGGTCGCCGTCCACGTGCTCGCCGCAGCAGTTGACGGCGGCGCCGGTGGAGCGGTGCACCACCACCCGGCGGTCCATGTGGCCGATCATGGCGTCGCCCGCGGTGTCGACCGTGACCTCCCACGTGCTCCAGTCGGGGTTGCCCGGGCTGACGGATCCGCGCACCTCGGTCCGTTGCACGACCTCGGTGTCCTCGACGGTCTCCCACGTGGCGGCGTCGAGGTAGGAGGCGGCGGGGTCGACCAACCGCAGGTCGGCGGAGACGACCGCGGGCAGCACCTCGATCCGGTCGGCCACGTGGAAGCGGAGCAGCAGCCCCAGCGTGATCGCGAACGCCGCCGCCGCGAAGAGCAGCGGCGCCGCGTTGGCCCGGACCGCCCGCTGGGCGGCCGCCCGCCCCGGGGACCGACGGCGGCCCGCCGGCCCCCCGGCGAGCCGTCCGGACCGCGCGCCGCCGTGTTCCCCCGACGCGCTCCGCGCGCGCTCCGTATGCGACTGCGGCCCCGCGCCCGGCGAGTCCGGGACACCGGACACGTCCGCCGGGCTCTCGGCAGCCTGATCCACGTCACCGCGCCCCTGCGGCCTCACTCCACCCCCCGGCGCGTCCTCCAGCGCGGGCCCGCCGGGCGAATCCACGGCATCGGGCCCGCTCACCGCCCTCCCCGCCGCCCGTCCGACGCCTCCACCCACCCGCGCCCCCTCCCCCGGTACCGGACCACCGGAACGGTCCGACGCATCGCCCGGGCGCACCGCGTCCTCGGGCGGCCGTTCGCCGCCGCCGCGCCGCTGCGACCGCGCCTCGGTCTCCGGCGCGTGCTCCAGGGCGGGCCCGCCGGGCGGGTCCGGGATTCCGCTTCCGGTGCGCATCAGGCGTTGACCTCCTGCGCGCGGTCGTTCCGGTCGGCGACGGGATCCGCGGCGGCCGGGCGGCCGGCCTCGCGGGGAGGTGGGGCGTCCGGGGTGCCGGGCGGTCCGGCCGGGGCCGCGGGCTCGCCGAGCGCGATCGCGAGGCGGACCAGCGCCGGGAGGCAGCACAGGTGCGCGACCGCACCGCGCAGCGGGTCGCCGAGCAGTTCGGTGACGTCGTGGAACGGCAGGTAGAGGGCCAGGTAGGTGCCTATCGCCAGCGACGCCCCGGCACAGCAGAGCGAGGCGACGACGGTCCAGGGCCCCACCAGCAGGCGCAGTGCGCGACCGCCCGACGCGGGGCGCTGTGGTTTCGCGTGCCGCAACCGGTCGGACGGCGCTCGGCCGAGCCACCACGCCACGAGCAGCGCCGCCACCACCGCGGCGGCCCCGGCCGCCCCGGCCACCCAGACCCCGTAGGCGAGGGCGAGGGGGACGAGCAGGCGGCGCCTGATCCCGGCCGGACCGGCGGAGGGCGTCCACATCCCTCCGGGTCCCGGCGGCCGCGGAGCCCGCGAGGAGTTCCGGCCGCCATTGCCTGCCGCGGCCCGGTCCCTGTTGCCGTCCGCGGCGTCGCCGGGCGGGTCGGCCCCATGGATGTCGGCCGGCCCGTCGCCCGGTCCGCTGCCGCCGTCGGCTCCGGCGTCGTCCGCGAGAGCGGCGGTCGTCTCCGTCCTGGCGACGGGCCGCCGGGCCGGCCCGTCCGGTCCGTCCCGCTCGTCCCTGCCGCCCTGGCCCTCCCGGCCGCTTCGTCCGATCTGCCCGCCGGTCTCGGCTCTCCCGGCGGACAGGGCGTACCGGGAACCGCCCGGGCTCCGGCCGCTTCGGGCGGGGAACACCGCCCGGGCGCGGGCCGGGAGCCGGAGGCGGGTGGGCCGCGACGGCGGCGTGACGCGCGGGCGGCGTACCGCGGCGACGACCGCGACCAGCGCCAGGGCCGCGCCCGCTCCCAGGGCCAGGTGGTAGGGGCCGTCCGGCGTGTAGGTGAGGGTGACCGTCCCCGCCGTTCCGGCCGGGAGCCGCCACGCCTGCTTCCAGCCGTCGAGCCGCACGGGCTCCAACGGGGCGCCGACGCCCTCGGCCTCGGCGCGCCACCCGTCGTTGAAGTTCTCGTTGACGACGAGGTAGGAGTCCTCCTCCACCGCCACGTCGAAGCGGCGCTCGCCGTCGCCCCACGCTCCCATCGCGGCCACGGGGGCGGTCTCGACCTCGGGGCGCTCCGCCGCGCCCGCCTCGGCCACCAGCGCCGACCGCACCTGGTACCGGTTGCCCGGCTCGACGGCCACGCGGTTGGCGCCGTCGACGATGCCGACGTCGGCGCAGCTCTCGTAGCGCAGCGCCCGCCCGGCGACGATGTCCTCCAGGGTGCCCGAGACGATACGGGTCTCCACCCGCTCGCCGTTGACCCGCAGAACGGGGCCCAGCCCGCACTCTGTCGTCGCGTCGCCGCCCTCGACGGGCTCCAGCGGGCGCACGCCGGGCAGCCGGATCCCGCTGATCTCCAGCGGCTGGTCCTCGGGCGGCTCGAAGGTGAGGGTGAGCTCGTCGGTGGTGAAGGGCGCGAACCCCACCCACCCGCTGCCGTCGAGCCAGCCTTCGCGCACCGTGCCCGCCGTCTCGGCGATGACCTTGACCGGCCGCAGGACGCTGTCGGCGCGGGGGAAGTCCACCCGCAGGCCGTCGATCTCGGTGGCCCGGCCGAGGTCGACGTCGAGCGAGGGGGCGTCCTCGCCCGGGTCGGGGTACCAGACGGTGGCGCGGTCGTCGTCGAAGGCGTTGCGCCCCATGGCCGCCGGGTGCTCCACCGACGCCGACGACGAGCCGACCCGCGGGTAGCCGGTCCCCCTGTTGGCGGCGTTCTCGGCGTCGACCGGGTCGGTGATGACGGCCTCGCCGCTGATCACATGCCCGTCTGCCGCGGCACCGGCGCCCATCTCGAACGAGCGGTCGAAGGTGTAGGCGTCCTCCCCCTGGACGGCGAGGTCGGGGTTGCACACCCACACCTGGGAGCCCTCCATGCACCCGGGGACCGCGCCGGTCGACCCCGTGAGCAGGACGGTGCGCGCGCCGGGCGCCCCCGGCACCGCCAGCGTGCGCGTGGGGTCGAGCCCCGGCAGGGTGAGGCCGGTGATGCCCACGCGCGTGCCGAACCGGTACTCGGGTTCCCAGGCCAGTTCGTCCACGCGGACGCGCAGGGTGGAGGTGCGGCCCTGGGGCGCGGCGAACTCCTGGGGCTCGCCGGTGGCCTCGACCGCCGCGGTGGCGGAGGCGTCGTCGGTGATGATGCTGATCCGCGCGGGCGGCGGCTCCCCGGGGATCTGCTCGAAGGCGATGGCGAGGTCGCCGACCTCGCGCGGTTCGGTGAACTCCACCTCCAGCCACTGGCCGATGGCCCCGGCGAAGCCGCTGGAGCGCCAGGACGTGTCGGCGGTGGCGTCGAGCGCCGCGAAGGGCATCCGGCCGGGGTCGCGCGTGGCCGCCGAGGCGCCGGCCCCCGCCTCGGACGAGGACGCGGTGACCGAGGCGATGCCCTCGTCCACCGCGACGGAGGTGTAGTCCGCCCAGGCGGGGTCCATGATGTCGGGGGCCGGGGCGCCGCGCTCGGGTTCCTCGTCGGCGGTGAAGGTGTTGCTGATGTTGCGGCGCACGTCGGGGTAGACGATCTCGCGGCGGCGCGAGGTGTCGGTGGTGATGGTGTCCTCGGGC
Source organism: Nocardiopsis mangrovi (assembly GCF_042653925.1). Taxonomy (NCBI): domain Bacteria; kingdom Bacillati; phylum Actinomycetota; class Actinomycetes; order Streptosporangiales; family Nocardiopsidaceae; genus Nocardiopsis; species Nocardiopsis mangrovi. The sequence goes on along the minus strand of NZ_JBHSFQ010000006.1, from coordinate 217,145 downwards.
GCGATGTCCTCGGCGCCGGGGTCGTCGCCGACGACGACCGGCCGGTCGTCCTCCAGCAGTCCCTGCTCGGCCAGGCCGAGCAGCGCTTCGGGGCCGCCGGTCACCCGCAGGGCTCCGTCGGCCGGAACGGTGCCCACGGCCGGGGCGGCGCCTTCGACCTCGTAGACCTCCAGCGACCGGTAGGGCTGGTCGTACCAGTCGGCGGCCCGCTGGACGTCGAGCGACCCGACGTGGGGGCCGAAGGACGCCTGGAGGGTGATGCCCGGGGAGTCGGCGAGCGCCTGGTGCACCCGCGCCGGCCAGCCGCCGTTGTTGCCGCTGCGCTGGAGGTCGTTGCGCACGAGCAGGTGGGTGACGCCCATGCGGGCCAGCGTGGCGGTCAGCCCCTCCGACCCGCGCCCGGCGGAGATCCGCTGGTCGATCTCCTGGGTCAGCCGCGACACCCCGGCCGACCCCCAGGGGATGATCTGCTGGTTGGTCCAGGCGGCGTCGAGCAGGGGCTGCATCGGCTCGTCCATGGGGCGGCCCCACTCGTACTCGCCGCGCGCCGAGCCCGGGACCGCCATCGTCATCCCGTCGCGCGCCCGGGAGTCCAGCCAGTCCGCGGCCTCGTACCAGTAGCCGGGGATGCGCTCGAAGCCGCCGGGCGTGGCGATCCCGACCGTGGCCAGCGGGGTGAGCGTCGCCAGGAACGCCAGCGCGCCCGTGGCGGCGGCGAACCGGCGCACGGCCTCCGGCGCCGGGGCGGGCAGCCGGGTCCGCTGGGGCGGCCGCGGGTCCGCCGCGGCCCGGTCGGCCGCCCGCAGTGCGAGCACGACGGGGAGGTGGGCCAGGCCGAGCACGACGGGCAGGCGGATCAGCGCGTCGAACTTGTGGACGTTGCGGAACGGGCTGAGCACGCCGTCGAACATCGCCTGCACGGCCGGGGCGAAGGGGCCGCCCGCGGCATCGGCGCCGGTGTATCCGGCGGTGATGACCGCGGTCCCGGTGAGCAGGCAGGTGATGAGGAAGAGGCGTTCGGGGGTGCGCCGGTCGATGAGGGCGGCCATGCCCAGCCCGGCGACCAGGGCGGTGACCGCGATCAGCCACGGCTCGGTCGACAGCTCCGCCCCCGAGGGCAGCGCGGACTGCCCCTGCGCGGGGATGTAGCCCATCCAGTTGGACGTGCCGCGCAACGCGTTGACCAGGGAGGCGACGCCCGTGGTGGTGGCCGCGTCCTCGGTGAACGGCATGAAGGAGTAGACGTAGCGGCCCATGATCAGCAGCGGGGCCAGCCACCAGAACGAGACCAGGAACAGCGCCGTCAGCCACCAGAGGAGCAGCCGCCGGGTGCGCGGGCCCCGGGACCGCGTCAGCAGGTAGATCAGCGGGACGACGAGGACGGCGAGCTCCGAGGCCGCGTTGGTGCCGCCGCAGCAGAGGAACGCCACCCCCGACAGCATCGCCATCCGCAGCGGGCTGCGGCCGTGGCGGGTGCCCCACACGAGCGGCAGCATGATCCACGGCAGCAGCATCATGGGCTGGAGCTCGGCGGAGTTGTAGGAGATCAGCGTGAGCACGCGGGGCGCGAGTGCGTAGGCCAGCCCGGCGGCGATCCGCATGTGCGGGGTGCCGATCCCCAGCGCCTCGGCGAGCTTGACGGTGCCCAGGAAGGCGGCGCACAGCAGCACCGCCATCCACGCGCGCTGCACCAGCCACGGGGGCATGTCCAGGGCGATGAGGACCGCGTGGAAGGGGCCGTTGGGGAAGAAGTAGCCGTACGCCTGGTTCTGCAGCTGCCCGAAGTAGGCGGGGTCCCACAGGTGCAGGGCCCGTTCCAGGAACCCGAAGGGGTTGACGGCCAGGTCGATCTTGGTGTCGCCGACGATCATCGGCGGGTCGAGGCTGAGCGCGGCCGCGGTGAGCAGCATGCACACCGCGGCGAGCTTGAGCCGCCGCAGCAGGCCCTCGTCGGCGCCCCCGGCCGGCGGGGCGCCGTGAGGGCGGTTCCGCGGCGCCCCGTGTGCGGGCGCGGGCGCCTCCGGCGGCGCGTCGTCGCCGGGGGCGGAGCCCGGGTGCGGTGGTGTGTCGTCGGGAGCGGCGGGCCGCTGGTCGCGGGGCAGGGTCACGTGCCGTCCCCGGAGGGGTCGGGTGCGATGCCGGCCGCCCCCTCCCCCTCGGGAAGCCGGAGGTTCCTCTCGGGAAGCCGGAGGGACGCCGGTCCCTTCGCCGCCATCGCGGACCCCTTCCCCGTCGCTCGGCCGGTATCCGTGCCCGGGTCGACCCGGATGGGCGCCGCTTCCGGACCGCCGCCGCCGGCGCCGGTTCCCGTGGCGGCCGCGGGAGGCGGGGGGCCCACGCGGCCCGCCGCGATCAGGCGGGTCATGTCGGCACCACTGCGCTCCCAGGTGAACCGGGCGGCCCACGCGCGGCAGGCGCGCCGGATCTCGGCGGCGCGCACCGGGTCGGCGAGTTCGGCCAGCGCTCCGGCGACGACCTCGGTGAGGTCCTCACCCTCGCGCACCAGCCAGCCGGTCCGCCCGTGCTGCACGGAGTCCCGGAGGCCGTCGACATCATAGGCGACCGTGGGCACGCCCAGCCCGGCCGCCTCGATGACCGTGAGCCCCCAGCCCTCGAACTCCGAGGCCGTGACGTGCAGCAGCGCTCCGGCGAGGACGGCGTTCTTGTCCTCCTCGGAGAGGAAGCCGTGCAGCCGCACGTGGTCGTGGAGCCCGCCACCGCGGATCCGGTCGGTCAGCGGACCGGACTCGGGGCCCCGTCCCACGATGTGCACGCGCAGTCCGGGATGAGATCCCCGCAGGTCGGCGGCCAGGTCGACGATCCGCGAGACCCGCTTCTGCACCACCAGCCGGCCCAGGCTGACGATGGCCGGGGAGCCCATGTCCGCCGCGGAGCGGGGCGGGCCGGGCGGCACCGGCTGGTGGGGCGGGGCGCCGTTGTGGATGACGGTGATCGGCGCGCGCCAGCGCAGCTTGTCGCGCATGGCGCGGCGCGACGACTCGGAGACGGTGACGGTGGTGCACGAGCGGTAGACCCGGCTGGCGACACGGCTCTCGATGAACCTGCCGACCCAGGCGAGCGGGCGCCGGAAGTAGGCGTTGAACTGGAGGTCGTGGACGTGGTGCACGACGCTGATGACGCGGGTGCGGCGGGGCAGCAGCAGGCGCGAGAAGAACGGGATGCCGTTCATGCAGTCCAGCGCCGTGTGGAACTCGCGCCGCCAGAGCAGCAGCCAGAGCATGACGCGCGGGTAGACGGTGAACCTGCCCCCCATCCGGCGGACGACGATGCCCTCGCGGGTCTCGACCCGTGCCTGGCCGCGCTCCCGGCTGGTCAGGAAGGTGACGGTCGCGCCGCGCCCGGCCATGTGCCGGCTCATCCGCCACGCGTACTCCTCGGCGCCGCCGGCGGCGGCCTGCCAGGGGTCGCGCCAGTTGATCACCAGCACCCGTGTGCCGTCGAGCCGCGGGCCGGGGCCGCCGGCGCCCGGCCCGGTGCCGGCGGGCCGCGGTGCCGCGACGTCCGGTGCCGCGACGTCCGGTGCGGCGAGGTCCGGCGGAGCCGACGGCGCGGCGGTGGCGGGCCTTTCGGTACGGGGCTGCGGCGCCGGATGCGCCGCCGGGCCGGGGGCCATGGTGACCGGCGGCCCGTAGGACGGGTCCTGGAAGAGGGGTGTCTGCCGGAAAAGCACATGCTCTCCTGTTCCGCCCACCGCCCCGGCCGGCGCGGGGCCACCCCTGTACAGGGGGGGCGCCTCCGGCCTGCGGGGCGCGGCCGGCCGACCTGAGGGGCGGCGACGGTTTCCGGAGCCGTGTGCCCGCCGACGCGGCTGCCCCGGGCGGGGACCGCGCCGGCGCGGCGGCCGTGCGGGGGTTCGGGGGCGGCCGGTCCGGGCGGGCGTTCGCGCGCCTCGCCCGGTCGGTCCCCGCCCTGGTGTCCCGGGGACGGCCTAGCGGTCGCCGTAGTTGTAGAGCGACTCGTTCACCGGTTCGGCCGATGTCGACGCGTTCGTGACGACGGTGGTGCCCACCAGGGCCAGCCCGCCCGCCAGAGCCGCACCGATCACCGAGGCGGCGATGACCTTGATCATGTGGAGCCCTCCTTCCGCGATTCCACCCCGGCGCAGCCGGCCGGACGCATGGAGATGAGACTAGAACCTGATGCAGCGATTGACCAGAAGATTGCCCCAACTGTAATTGACCAGCCGGTAACTTCCAACCCCGACAGCCGCGCGTTCGCCGCTTCCACATGCTCATCCGGCACTTCGAAGAGGGCCAGGCGCCGGCCGTCGTGCACGGGGGAAGCACCGGGGACGTCAGACGAGAACACGTTCTCGCCGAGGACATACCGGGTGACCGGGTCCGGGGGTGCGGAGGGGTCGGTTCCGCCGAACGCCTCGCGCTCGACGAGGACGTAGCGGACGCCGATCGCCCCCAGGCGTTCGAGCCCGCCGGACGCGGCCGGGCCCTCGGCCGCCACCCGCTCCACACTCCGGGCGAGCGGATCCTCACCCGAGACGACGCGGATCCCGTCGTCGCCGCCGACCCGGAGGTCATCGTTCCATACCACGCGCCGGTCGAACAGCTTCACCGCGGGATCGAGTACAACGACGGTACGCCCATCGTCGGTCCAGTCAAGTCCGCGGTAGGCGCTCCAGGGCAGCACGAGCACCGCTCCGGGCCGCTCATCGGCGGCGACGATGCGCTGCACGGCGGTCCACTCCGCCGGCATCCCGACCGGCGCCAGCCGCCCGGCGGCGCCCCACGCCAGCCCGGGCAGCAGCACGACGGGCGCCACGGCCAGCACCGCGGCGACCGCGCCGCCCACCGCGGCCGAGGCGGAACCGCCGCGCGGCCCCGGCCGCCGCCCGCCCGTCGCGGATCCACCGGGGACGCGTCCCGCGCCGTCCCCCGCCTGGCCACCAGGACGCCCGCGGGATGGCCCCGCGCCGCCCGGCACCGCCGGGACCCCGGAGCCGGACGGCGCCGCGCTCCCGCCCCGGACCGGTCCGGAACCCGCGTCGCTCCCGGCCGCCGGACGACCGTCGGGGACCGCCCTCCGGGGGACGGGTCCGCCGCCGCGCGGATCGGTGCGGGTCGCCGCACACACCCACGCCACCGCGCCGCCGAACCCCACGGCCTGGAGCAGGGCGAGGGGCGCGACGTAGAGCTGGCCGTCCCGCAGCGGCCCGAACCCCGGCCACGCCCCAATGAGCGCGCGCAGCACGTCGCGTCCGGGCTCGACCGTGCCCAGCAGGGCGATCCCGAAGCCGACCGCCGCCGCCACCGAGAGCCCGGCCGCGAACCGCACCCCGCCGCGGCGGACCAGCCAGGCCCACCCCGCGAGGGCTGCCAGGGACAGCACCAGCCGGCAGGCGGCGGCGACCGGCTGCCCGTACCACTCCGGCACCGCTTGTGCGTTCCAGATCCCGCCCAGCGCCAGCAGCGAGGCCGCCGTGCCGAACGGGGTGTCCGCACGCGCCGCGAAGGCGTCCACCGCCGCGGGATCCGTACCCGCCCCGCTGCCCAGAGCGGGCACCAGCCACGGCAGCGCCACCACGGCGAGCGCGCCGACGACCATCACCACCCGGAGCCCCGGACCGGCGCCCGCGGGTGCTCGGCGCCCCCGCCGGAACGCGGAACCCGCGTCCGGGGCCGCCCCGGTGCCCGCCGACGCAGCGGGGCGCGAGCCCATGGCGGGCGCCCCGCCTCCGCCCCCTCCGCCGGCGGGCACGGCGCGGCGCAGGAGCGCGGTCGGGACGGCGGCCAGGGCCGACAGGACGATCGAGGAGAAGCCGCCGACCGCAGCGGGGAGCAGCGCCACCACGACCCCCGGAAGGTCGCGGGCGCGCGCGAGCCGGACCGCCGCGGCCACCACCCACGGCAGGCCCGCATACCCGAGGAGCAGCGCCCATTGCCCCAGGAGCAGCCGCTCCGCGACGAACGGGTTCCATACGTAGAACACCCCCGCCGCCACCCGGGACACCAGCCCGCCGACGCCCACCCGCACCGGCGGATCCCGCCGTACCCGTCCGCCGCCGGGCGGCGGGGCCGCCTCGGTGGAGCGGGGATCGCGGTCCGGCGCCGTGCCCGGTGCCCCTTCGCCGGAACCCGCGCCGGGCCACCGCCGTCCCCGTCCGCCGGAACCCGCGCCGGGCCACCGCCGCGCCGGGCGCGCGTCGGGCGCCGGAGTCCCGTCCGGGAGGTCCTCCGCCGCCCGCCGCACCGCGCGGTCCGCCGGTACCGGGGAACCGCCCTCGGACGCCGGACCGGACGCGACCGGATCGGGGCCCCGTGCCGACCCCACTCCCACGGGCACCAGGCGGGCCGCGCCGGCCGCTCCCAGCACGAAGACCGCGAGCAGCAGCACCGCCTGTACGGCGTCGGCCGGGAGCACGCGCGCCAGCAGCCCCACCACGGCGTCGCTGGGAACCGCCCGGGGGAAGCCGTCCCCGGCTCCGAACGTGACCGCCGACAGCGGGGGGTCGGGAACGAACACCATGTCGTAGCGCAGCGCGATCCCGGGCCCGAGCACCGGCCCCAGCGCCAGCCCCCCGGCCGCCGCCCCCACCCCCCACGGCACCAGTGAGGCCCACCGGCCCGTAGTCACCTTCGCCCACCGCCCATCCCCCAGGCGACGTCTCCGCCTCGCGATCGGGGTGGGCGGGGGGTCGTCATTCGGCGGTCACGAATTCGACCGGGTCGGAGAAGGCGCCCTCGACGTAGTCGCGGTGGGAGCGCACCGCGAACTCGTAGCCGTCGTCTCCGTCCGTCGCGATCGGCCAGCGGCGGTCGCCGTCGACCACGCCCAGGCTGACCCAGCCCGCACCGTCCGGTGGGCCGTCCTCGTCGACGGGCTCGCATCGGAGTTCGGCCGCCGCCCCCGGCGGGGAATCGGCGGGAGCCTCACGCCCGCCGCCCTCGGGGGAGCAGTCCAGGGGGCGGCGCCAGATCTCGAAGTGCCCGGCATCGGGCACCGCCGCCCACACCAGGTGCGTGCCCTCGGTGTTCACCCGCACCCATTCGGGCGCGGCGGGCGGCTCCTCATCGGCCGCGATCCGCACCGCCTCGGAGCCGAGCCCGGCGTCGCCTCCCTTGTAGGGGCGCACGACGAAGTCGTAACTGGCCCCGCTGAGCAGGTTCTCGACCCGGGCCGTCAGCTCGCCCTCGCCCGCCCCCGAGATGTCCATCGGCAGCGGTACAAGCTCATCCGGGTCGGGCGCGACCCGCCGCTGGAGGACCCGGTAGTGGGTCGCACCGGGGACCGGGTCCCAGGTCAGCACGACGGCCCCGCCGTCGTTCTCCGCCGCCACCTCGGGCCGCTCCCGGGGCCCCACCTCGACGTCGGGGAGCGGGCGCGGGTAGGGCGCGCCGAGGTCCAGCGCCGATGCCAGGGTGTCGGCGAAGGCGGCGGCGATCTTCACCTCGCCGCGCGCGTTGGGATGGGCGGGGTCCCAGTTGTCCTCGGCGGCGTCGTAGCCGTCGGCGGTCCGCGCCACGGCGACGGGCGATTCCTCGCCGTCGAGCTGCGCGGCGACCTCCGGGAGGGCGGCGTTGAACCGTTCGATCCGGTCGTTCATCGCATCGTCGCCGGCTCCGCCGAGCACCGGGGTGAGTTCGCCGATCACGAACCGGACGTCCCCGCGCGCCACCCGGGCGGTGTCGACGATGTCGCGGATTCCATTGAGCGCGTCGTCGGCCTCCCCGCCGCGCACCAGTTCGTTGGTCCCCGCCATGACCAGCAGGTAGTCGGGCCGGTACTCGGCGACCTGCTCGCCGATCGCGTCGGCGATCTCGCCGGCCGACGCCCCCCAGATGCTGGCGTGCGCGGTATCGAAGTCGGGGTCGGCGTAGTGGTGATCACCGGGGTCGCCGGTGTTGACCGCCAGCAGGTCGTCGTAGGGGCCGACGAAGTCGACGTTCAGCCCGGAGTCCCCGGTGAGGTGCTTCCACAGCCGGTAGCGCCAGGTGTAGTCGCCGGAACTGCCCTGGCTGATGGAGTCGCCGGCGATCATGACGCGGACGGTGCCGGCGGGGGGCGGGACCGCGCTCGCGGGGCCGGGGTCGGATGCGCTATCGGAGCCGCCGGGCCGGAAGGTCCCCGCGATCGCCTGGATGAACAGCAGCGTCACACACATGGTCGCCAGCATGATCCCAAAAAGGCCCAGCGTCGTCGGCCGCCAGCGCCGCCGTCCCGCCCGCGGGGCGGCACCGCCGTGCGCCGGGGGCTCCGCCGGGCCCGCCCCCGACGCCGCTGCTCGGCTGTGCCCGGCACCGCCTCCCCCGGTACCGGCGGCGGGCCCCAGCCGGCGCTCCCGGCCGCGCAGCGACGCCGCCGCACGCAACCGGGCGGCCGGGCCGGACGCCGAGAGCGGGCGCGGCGGCTCCGGCTGCGGGTGCGGCCGGTCCGATCCGCCCGCGGGGGTCCCGGACGCGCCGGGCTCATCGTCGGTCGACACGTCGGGGTCATGCCTCCGGGTCGCGCGGCAGTCCGAGCAGACGCTCCGCGATGATGTTGAGCTGCACCTGTGTCGTCCCGCCGTAGATGGTCATGGATCTGCCGAAAAGCATGAACCGGGCCCAGATCCCGTTGCCCGCCCGCATATCCTCGCAAACCGCGGAGCCGCCCTGGCGCTCCCAGATGGCATCGGCCACCCGCTGGCTGAACTCCACCCCCAGCAGCTTGCGCACACTGGACTCCGCGCCGGGCTCGATCCCCGACAGCCGCTTGAGCGTGACCCGCAGCCCCAGCAGCTCGATGGCCTGCCCTTCGGCGATCAGGCGGCCGAACTCCACCCGCGCGTCGCGCTCCTCGACGCGCGCCGGGAACTGTGTGCAGAACGCGACCAGCTCCGGGACCCCCGCGCCCAGCCCGGTGCCGCTGGAGAGCGCGACCCGCTCGTTGGTGAGGGTGTTGCGGGCGACCCGCCACCCCTGGCCGGGCTCGCCGACCACGCAGTCGTCGGGCACGAACACGTCGGCGAAGAACACCTCGTTGAACATGGTGTCGCCCGTCAGCTCGCGCAGCGGGCGGACCCGCACCCCGGGCGCCGCCATGTCCACCAGGAGGTAGGTGATGCCGTCGTGCTTGTCGGGCGCACCGGGGTCGGTGCGGGCCAGGCAGATGCCCCAGTGCGCGGCGTGCGCCATCGAGGTCCAGATCTTCTGCCCGTTGAGCCGGTAGCCGCCCTCGACCCGCTCGGCGCTCAACGACAGGGACGCCAGGTCCGAGCCGGCGCCGGGCTCGCTGAACAGCTGGCACCACGTCAGCTCACCGCGCAGGGTGGGGCCGAGGAAGCGCTCCTGCTGGGCGGTGCTGCCGTACCCCGCGAGCGAGGGAAGCACCCACGCCCCGATGGCCAGTGAGGGGCCCCGGACCCCGGATCTGCGCAGTTCCTGCTGGATGAGCAGCTGCTCCAGCGGCCCCGCGCCCCGCCCCCAGGGCCGCGGCAGGTGCGGTGCCACCCAGCCGCCGTCGGCCATGGCGGCGAACCGCTCCTTGTCGTCGTCGATCGCGGCCAGCGAGGCGACACCGGAGCGGACGCGCTCGCGCAGCTCCCGGTCGGCCGTGTCCTCCAGGTCGAGTCCGACGCGGCGGCGCCGGCCGGCGAGCGCGAGGTCGGCGACGCGCACGGCGCGGTCGCCGCCCGGACCGGCCAGGATGCGCAGGGTCGAGGCGCGACGCAGGTACCGGTGGGCGTCGTGCTCCCAGGTGAACCCGATACCGCCGTGCACCTGGATGCAGTCGCGGGCGCACGCCAGGGCGGTGTCGGGGGCGATCAGCCCGGCCGCGGCCGCGGCGAACCCGGCGTCCGCGGGGTCGGATCCCGTCCCGGAACCGGGGTCGGTCCCGGCTCCGCCGTCGTGCGCGGTGCCGGCCGCGCGCGCGGCGTCCCAGACGACGGCGCGCGCCTGCTCCACGGCGATCGCCATCCGGGCGCACATGTGCTTGACCCCCTGGAACTGGCCGATGGGACGGCCGAACTGCTCGCGCAGCCGCGCGTAGCCGGCGGCGGCGTGCAGGCACCAGGCGGCGACGCCGGTCGCCTCGGCCCCGGCCAGCACCCCGACGAGCGCGTCGACGTCCCCGCGGGTCAGGCCGGGCAGCACGGCCCCCTCGGGGAGGGGGGTCGCGACGGCCTCGGCCCGGGCGACGGGGCGCCCGAGGTCCAGGCTCGGCAGCGCCTCCACCCGCAGGCCGGCGGCGTCGATCACGGCCCAGCGCTCCACGCCCTCGTCGTCGATGGGGACGACGAGCACGTCGGCGAGGGTCCCGCAGAGGACGGGGGTGAGCGTGCCGTTGAGGGAACGGGTGCCGTCGCCGGCGGTGGCGGCCTCCAGGGGAGGGCCGAGCGCGAGCGCCGCGGTCCGGGTGCCCCCGGCGAGGTCGCGCAGGAGCGCGGCGCGGGTCCGGGCGCCGGGGTCGCGCGGCCCGTGCGCGCCGGCGGCGTGGGCGCGGTCGATCGCGGCGGAGGCCAGCACGGTGGGCAGGAAGGGGCCGGGGACCAGGCCGCGGCCCAGCTCCTCCAGTGCCACGCACAGCTCCAGGAGCCCGCCGCCCTGCCCGCCGTGCTCTTCGGCGAGGTGCAGGCCCAGCAGCCCCTGCCGGGCCAGGGCCGGCCAGAAGTCCGGCCGGACCGCCGCCGCGGCGCGCTCCTCATCGGGGTCGGTCGCGCCCTGTCCGCCGTCGCGCGGGACGGTGCGCTCGATCCAGCCGCGGACGGCCGCGGCCAGCTCATCGTGTTCGGCAGTGAGTCCGATGGCCATCGTCGACACCTCATCCACGTCGTCGCGATGCCCATCAGACTAGAACGTGTTATATAAGGTCGGTCAACCGGTGCACCTCCGAACCCGCCCGCGCGCCCCGCCCGCGCACGCCGACCGGTCGGCGGAGCGGACGGCCTCCCACCCCGCGGAACGCGTTCCGCCCGGCGCACCGGACAGCGGAAAGGACGCCGATGGCGCTGTACGACCTGCGGGCACCGGGGCCGCCGCCCCGCGGCGCCCGCCGGGGCCGGCCCCCGCTCCACCCGGCCGTCCCCGCCGGCCCCCGGGACCGGGTCCGCGGCGGACGGCGGATCGACGTCCGGGACGCCGGATGACGGGGCTCGTCGCCGCACTGCTGTCGGCAGCGGTCTACTCCCTGGGACTGGCCATCGAGCAGCGGGCCCTGCACCGCGCACCCGGAATCGGGCTGCGGCGCCCCCTCCACCTCGCCCGGACGCTGCTCGGCAACGTGCGCTGGCTGGCCGGCTGCGCGCTCGCCGCACTGGGCAGCGTCGGCCTGATCGTCTCCCTGGGGCTGGCCCCGGTGTCGGTCGTCCAGCCCGCCTTCGCCGGCGGCATCGCCACCATGCTGCTGCTGATCACCCTGGTCATGGGCGACCCGATCACCCGCGGCGAGCGCGCGGCACTGGCCCTGATGCCGGTGGCGCTGCTGCTGCTCACCCTCTCCCTCGACGCGGACGGCGGCACCGGGACCTCCCCCGACCTTCCGCTGCTGCTCACGGTGAGCCTGGGAACCGTGGCGGCCTGCGTCGGGGCGATGGTCCTCGCGGGCGGGGGCGGGCGCCGCGTATCGGCCGCGGCGATGGGCGCCGCCGCCGGGCTGGCGCAGGGCGCCGCGGGCCTCCAGGGCAAGGCCCTGGGCGGGCTGCTCGCCGAACACGGCCCGGCCGGCGCCGTGCTCCCCGCGCTGGCGTCCCCGTTCCCCTACCTCTACGCCCTGGGGTGGGCCGTGGGGATCGTCCTGTTCCAGACCTCGATGCAGCGGTCGCGCGCCTCGGTGACCGCGCCCGTGGCCAACGTGACCGGCAACGTGTTCATGGTGGTCCTGGGAACCGTCCTCTTCAGCGAGGAGCTGCCCGCCGACCCGCTGGCCCTCGCCCTGCGCGTCGCCGGATTCGCGCTGACCCTCGCCGTGGTGGCCCTCGTGCGGGGCAACGTCGCCCAGGCCGAGGCCGACACCGCCCGCACCCGATCGGGTTCGACGCTCCCGGGCTGAGCGGGAGACACCTCCCGCTCAGCCCGGGCCGGTGCCGTCGGTCAGACCGCGACCGCGACGGCCTGGCGCAGGGCCGGGGCGGCGACCTCCGACCACGCGGCGATCACACCGCGGGGGTCGTCGAGCTCGCCGCGTGCGAGCAGCAGGCCGGGCTCGACCACCCAGGCGCCCAGGTCGGAGAGGACGACGCGCAGGTCCTCGTCGATGTTGCGGCCATTGCGGAGGTCCTCGACGACGGCCACCGGGACCGCCACGGTGTGCGCGAGGCCCAGCTCGGGCAGGCGGTCCAGGAAGACCTTCAGCAGGCCGGTGTAGCTGCCGTGCACCTGCGGGGACGCCACGAGCAGCACCTCGGAGGCGCGGACGGCGTCGAGGGCGTCGACGACGTCGCGGCCGGTGTCGGCGGCGAGGAGGGCGGGGCCCAGCTCGGCGAGGTCGATGACGTGCGGCCGGGGGGCGTCGCCGGTCTCGGCCGCGATGGCCGCGGCGGCGTCGACCGCCGCGGCGCGGACGGTGGAGTGTGCATCGGGGGCGGCGACGAGCACGGTGAAACGGGTCATTGCGTTCTCCTGGTGAGTGCGGCCGGAGAGGGCCGCTGAGCGCTGAAGGGTTCGTCGGGCCGGCGTTTCGCGGGCGGATGCCGACCGGGCGGACGGGGATCGTCGGGCACCGGAATCGACGGGCCCCTTCAGGGCCGGAACCTCGCTGTACGCGGTCCTGGGCCGGCCCGTCGGAGAACGGGCACGGGCGGGGGAGAGCGCTTCCGGTGGCGATATGGGGGTCATCCCCAAGGGCAGGGCGCGACGGCCCTGCGGGGCGCTACCTACAACAGAGTGCGCTCGCCTGCTGTCGCAGATCGACATGCAGGCGCTGGACGAGCAGCTCACCGGCGGACATGCTCTCCATAATGAGCGGCGCCGGACCAGCCGTCAATGCGTGCCGGACGGGTTTGTCGTCACTCCGGAGAGTGCCGTGCCCCACGCGGACGCGCGCGATCGCGCCGCATATCCTCCAGCTGAACACACGACGTGTGGCATAGGGCACAGGAGGACGCACGCATGGGCCAGGGCGCGACCCGGACGACGACCCCCACGACGCTGACGAACGCGCGACTGCTCACCCCCGAGGGGGCGCACGACGGCTGGCTGCGCGTCGCCGACGGCCGCATCCTGGGGCTCGGAACCGGAACCCCGCCCCCCGCCGGCGGCGTCATGGCCGACCTCGGCGGCCGGTGGCTGCTGCCGGGCGCGGTCGACATCCACGTGCACGGCGGCGCCGGCGCGTCGTTCACCGACGCCGACCCCGGCCGGGTGCTGTCGGTCGTGGAGTTCAACCGCTCCCAGGGGGTGACCACGGTGGTGGGCGGCCTGGTCACGGCCACTCCCGAGGACACCCTCGCGCAGGTGGCCGTGCTCGCGGAGCTGGCCGAGGCCGGCGAGATCGCCGGGATCTACCTTGAGGGCCCGTTCATCGCCCGCTCCAAGTGCGGCGCGCACGACCCCGACCTGCTGCGCGACCCCGACCTCCAGGAGTTCGCGCGCGTCCTGAAGGCCGGGCGGGGCCACGTCAGGATGGTCACGGTGGCGCCGGAGCTGCCGGGCGCGCTCGACCTGATCCGCGCCGCCGCCGCCGAAGGGGTGGTCGCCGCGGTCGGCCACACGGAGTCGGGCTACGACCTGGCACGTGCGGCGTTCGACGCCGGCGCCACGGTCGCCACCCACATCTACAACCAGATGCGCCCGCTGCACCACCGCGAGCCCGGCCCCATCGCGGCGGCCCTCAACGACGAGCGCGTGACCGTCGAGCTGATCAACGACGGCGTCCACGTCGCCGCCGGGGCCGCCCAACTGGTGTTCGACGCCGCCGGGGACCGGGTCGCCCTGGTCACCGACGCCATGGCCGCCACCGGTCTGGGCGACGGCGACTACACACTGGGCGACCTGCGCGTCCGGGTCGAGAACGGCGAAGCCCGGCTGGCCGACAGCGGCCAGATCGCGAGCAGCACCATCGTGCTCCCCGATGCGGTCCGGCGCACGGCCGCCACCCTGGAGCGCGTGGACCTGGCCGCCGCCGCGCGGGCGGCGACGGCGGTCCCCGCCCGCGCGCTGGGCCTGGAGGGGGTGGGCGAACTGGTCGCCGGCGCCTCGGCCGACCTGCTGGTCCTCGACGACGACCTGGCCACCGCGGCCGTCATGCACCGCGGCTCCTGGATCCGCGCCCTCTGATCCCCCGGCCCGGCCCGCCGATCGCCGGCAGGGCGCCGGGCCTGCCCCGCGGCGCGCGGCCGGTCCCGGACCGGCCGCGCGTGGCATGCGATCAGATCGTCACCGAGCGTAATATCATTGCCACCGGCGGAGCACGGCCCGCCCGCGCCCCCTGCCCGGTCGCGGACGGCCCGTGGTTCACGGCACCCCGCCTCTCCGGCCGCTCCGAATCCCCTCCGTCGCCCACCCCCTACGGACGGCCCGGGGCACAGCGCCGCCGGGGTCGGCGTCCGCGGCCCCCGGCCGACCGTGACCGAGATCTCGTTCACACCGACAGAACCGCCGGGTGTACGGGCGGCGTTAGCCGTTGCAAAAACAAGTGAATGACTGGTGTCCGGAGTTCCCCCACTCTGGACCCGTCGGCAATGGGGGATCCATGGGTATCGCCGTATCGGTGATCATTCCTGCGTACAACACATCCGCGGGCATCCTTCGCGGTCTGCAGTCCCTGCGGGAGCAGTCACTGCCCCGCGAGAACTACGAGGTCATCTACGTCGACGACGGTTCGACCGATGGGACCGGTGAACTGCTCGACGCCGAGACCGCCGACGAGCCGAACTTCACGGTCGTCCACATCGAGAACTCCGGCTGGCCGGGGCGCCCGCGCAACATCGGCGTCGACCGCGCACGCGGCGAGTACGTCTTCTTCATGGACGACGACGACCGGCTCGGCCCCGAGGCGCTGGAACGCCTCCACGCCAAGGCCACCGAGGACACCGCCGACATCGTGATCGGCCGTGTCGCCGGGGTCGGCCGCAACGCTCCGCGCGAGATATTCCAGAAGCCGATGACCGGCGGCGACATCCGCAAGGACCGGCTGCTGCTCACCACCCTCACCGTGCAGAAGCTCTTCCGTACCGCGTTCCTGCGCGACAACGGCATCCGCTTCGACGAGGGCAAGGTCCGCCTGGAGGACCACATGTTCATGCTCCGGGCCTACCTGGCCACCCGCAGGGTCTCGGTGGTGCACGACTACACCTGCTACTACTGGGTCCGCAACGAGGGCTTCGGCAACATCTCCTACGCCCCGAAGGAACCGGTCGGCTTCTTCCGCAGCATCGGGCAGATCTTCGACATCATCGAGGCCAACACCGAGCCCGGCAAGCTGCGCGACCGCCTCTTCGCGCACTGGTACCGCTCCAAGCTGCTGGGCCAGTTCCAGGGCCACAAGTTCCTGCGGCAGGAGCCGGAGCACATGCGGCGGCTGCACACCATCGCCGCCGAACTCGTCGAGTCCCGCATCCCCGACAGCGTGGCCGAACGGCTCAATCCGTTCACCCGGCTGCGCGCCGCGACCCTGCGCTGGGGCACCCCGGAACTGATGCGCGCCCTGGCCGGATTCGAGGAGGACCTCGCCCACCGGACCCGGGTCACCGGTTTCCGGTGGGAGGGGTCCAGCCTGCACGTCGACATCATCGCGGAGCCGACGAGGGCCGCCACCGGAGCCCCCATGGAGTTCGTCCGCGACGGCGACCGGGTCCTGTGGGACCTGCCCGCCGAGATGGCGGCGGTCCCGCAGATCCGGGACGCCGCGGAGATCGGCGCGGTGGACCAGCGCTGCCTGCGGGTCTTCGCCCGCCGCTCCGGCGACCCCGCGGCCATGCGGGTCCCGGTCTCGGTCGAGTGCACGGAGCACCCGGCCGGAGCCGGCCGGTTCACCTACCGGCTGACCGGCACGATCACGCTCGACGTCGCCACCGCCGACTACGGGCGCCCGCTGTCCGGCCAGTGGTGGTTCCGCACCCGGATCGACATCGGCGGCGCGGGCAGCGACCACACCGTGGGTACCGCGCGCGCCGACGACGCCGAAGCGACCCGCGTGCCCGCCTTCGTCGACCTGCCCGATGACGCGGGCACGGTCTTCGCCAACCCCTACTGGAACACCAAGGGCCACCTGGTGGTCTCGGCCAACGGGTCGTGGCGCCCGCTGCGCCGCGCCGTGCGCGCCCCGGCGACCGCCACGGCCACGCCCACTCCGGCGGGCCTGCGCCTGGAGATCCCGCTGACCCTGCGCGCGGCCGACTCCCCCACGGACCTGCCCCTGCGGCTGTCGCGCAGCGGCCGGCGGCCGATCGACGCCACCGCCCGCATCCAGGCCGTGCGCGAGGGCCCCACCGCCCTCCCCCGGGCCGTACTGACGGCGACGGTCCCGGTGCAGGGCGGCCTCGGCGTGTGGCGGGTCATGGTGGGAGAGGACCACCACGACCTCGATCTCGCCCTGGTCCGCACTCCCGCCGGGTGGCGGCTCACCCACCCCCTGCAATCCCGGGCCCGCCGCCACCTGACGCCCCTGGTCGCCCAGGCCAGGCTGAGGGCCGACCGGCTCCCGGCGCCCGCCCGCCGCCTGGCACGCGACGCCTGGGTCCGCCTGCGCGGCACCGACACCCCCCCGGCCCCCACCACGGGCTGACACCCCTCTGACGGGCGACGACCGGTCCCGCTCACCGGCGTCCCCCTCGCAGCCCGCACCCACGGACCGACCCGCCGCGCACCCCTGGTCCCCGGCCCCGTCCGGCTCCTGGAATTTACGGGCACCGAAATACCGCATTTCATCGCGAACGACGTCTAATGTAGTCGCACATCACACACAGTGGTCACAAGATGACCGAAAGTGGGGGTCCGTATGCGCCGCATCCTCGCCGTCCTCGCATCCGCCGTCCTCACCGCTGCCCTGGTGGCACTCACGCCCGCGACCGCCCACGCGGCCAGGGGCACGCTGCTCATCAACGGGAAGTGGTACGACGACCCCCACGGCTGCTACAACGCCGTGATCTGGCCCCTGCTCGTCGACAACCACACCAACGAGCCGGTGTTCGTCCTCAACGACTCCAACTGCCGGGGCGCGATCCTCGGCGAGGTCCGCCCCAAGAGCGCCCGCGCCTTCGACCACGGCGCCAGCCTCTACATCCCGTGATCGGCGGCAGCCGCTCCCCGCGGTCGGGCCCGGCCGGCACGTTCCCCGGCCGCCCCGCACCCGACGGGCAGGATCGCTCCGGTCCCGGCCGGCGGGGGCGCCGCGGGGCCGCAGGGCGGCCGGTGGCAGGCTGAGCCGTATGGACATCGGCACCGCCCAGGACCTCTGGAAGATCGACTCGGTCTGGCTGAACACCGCCCAGTACGGCATCCCCCCGCGCCCCGCCCACGAGGCGCTGTCCGACGCCGTCGCCACCTGGCGCCACGGCGCCGGCCTGCCCGGTCCCTGGGGCGCGGCCGCCGCATCCGCCCGACGGTCCTTCGCCGCCCTCGTGGGAGCGCCGCCCGAGGACATCGCACAGGGGACGACCACCTCGCAGCTGATGGGCACGCTGGCCGCGTCCGTACCCGACGGCGCACGGGTGCTGGTGCCCGAGGGCGACTTCACCTCGGCGGTCTTCCCCTGGATGGCCCAAGCCGACCGCGGCGTCCGCGTCACGGCCGTGCCGCTCGCCGGACTGGCCGGCGCCATCGACGACGACACCTGGCTGGTCGCGTTCAGCCTCGTGCAGTCGGCCGACGGCACGCTCTCCCCCGCCGGGGACGTGCTGGCCGCCGCCCGCCGCCACGGGGCCCGGGTGGCCGTGGACGCCACCCAGGCGGTCGGCTGGCTGCCCATCGACGCCACCCGCTACGACGCCCTCATCTGCTCCTGCTACAAGTGGCTGATGGCGCCCCGCGGGCTGGCCTACGGCTACCTCGCACCCGGCCTGCGCCCGCTCCTGCGCCCGGGCAGCGCGGGCCCCTCCGCCGCCCACGACCCGCTGGGGGCCTTCTACGCCTCCGAGATGAAGCTCGCCGACGACGCCTCGCGTTTCGACGTCGCGCCCAACTGGTTCGCCGCGGTCGCGGCCGCGCGTTCGATGGACGTGCTGCTGGAGATCGGGGTGCCCCGGATCCACGCGCACAACGTCGCGCTGGCGAACCGGTTCCGGGCCGTGCTCGGCCTGGAACCCGGGGATTCCGCGATCACCTCGGTGCGGGCGCCCGATGCCGGAGAGCGGCTGCGGGCGGCGGGCGTGGTCGCCGCCGAGCGCGCCGGGGGCGCGCGGGTGTCCTTCCACGCCTACTCCACCGAGGAGGACGCCGACCGCGCCGCGGCGGCATTGCTTTGAACCCCTGGTCGGCGTGTCGCGAGCACGATACGGAGCATATGAACTACAGAGAGCGACAATAGCGGGCAGAGTGATTCCGATGAGCGAAGGACAGCGCCCATGGCCGAATCGAGACAGCCCGGCTCCAGCCCCGCTCCGTCCACCGCACCGTCAACGGCCGAGCGCCGTGAACTCTCGCGCCTGGCAACGGCCCTGACCGAGTACGGCGTGTGGACCAGGATCATCGACGACGGTGTCCCGTTCCTGAGGGTCAGCAACCCCGAGTCCGACTATGCGATCGAGGACGTGTCGTGCGAGCGCCGCTCCCACGACCACGCGTTCCTCGCGTCCTTCGGGGTGTACCTGGGCAGCAGCGACAGCATCGCGCTGACCGCCAAGAAGGTCGCCTGGCTGGTCGGCGCGACCGACCGTTGACCGCCGCGCCCCGGCCCGCTCGCCCTACGACGGCGAGGCGGGCCCCGGCGCCGAGCACGGCGTGCGGCCGGGGAGGAAGGCCGCGTACGACGAAGCCGCCGGCGGGTTCACCTGCCGGCGGCGGTCGTATGGGCCGATGAAGGTCTCGGAAGGCCCGGGCGCCCCCGCGAAACGACAAGGCGGCCGCTGCGAGCGAGCTCTGCTCGCTTCGCCGCGGCCGCCTTGGACGAGTGGAGGTGGCGGGAATCGAACCCGCGTCCTTCGGTGCAGCAACAGGGCTTCTCCGGGTGCAGTACGTGCTGCCGTTCTACTCGGCTCCAGCGCTCCCACGAACAGGTCGCTGACAAGCCCAGCCACGAGAATGTCCCGCCAGGCCCCGTGGCCTGATCCCGGCGGTGAGCCTTTTAGTCGATGCCGGACACCGGGTCAAAGGCGAACCCGGGCCGACAGAGTCGCTATCGCTTAGGCAGCGAGAGCGAACTCAGTGCGCTTAGTATTGGCACTTGAATTTAGCGCGAATGCAGGATTAACGAGGTCACATACGCAACCCTCGACCCGCTTCCCCTGAAACAACGACCGAAGTCGAAACCGATCACCCCCTGTGGAATTTTCAACGGGCGGAGCCCGCAAGCCGGATCACCGTGGTGTCCGGTGATCCAACGCTACCTGTAGAACACCCCGGGCGCCAAGCTGATTCCCGGGCGCCGCACTCCGTTACCCCTCCGATACCCGGTCCGGATCCGGGCCCGCCTGCGGCGGGGACCCCTCGCGGGTGCGGACGGGAACCATCGACGCCCCCGCGAGGGCGGCCGGCGGGGTCGAGCCGGCCTCTCACCGGCAGGGCCTCCCCCGAGAAGAGGTCCTGCCCGGCGCACCGGGCCCCTGCGGCACCGCCGCATACCCGGTCACCCTTGAAGACGCGGAACGGGGCCGGGAGGGTTGCCTCCCGGCCCCGGAGTCACTCCGCGGTGCGGCGGCTCAGCGGGGGGTGGTCTCGGCGTCGGGCTCCGCGGCGGGGGCGTCCTCCGCGCCCGCCGCCCCGCTGTCGGCCATGCCCTCGACGTAGTCGGGGGGCAACTGCTGGAGGAACGACGCCATGGCGACCACGGCGTACTGGTCCCACTCCATGGCCGGGTCGACCTCGGCCACCACGGCGAAGGCCAGCGGGCCCTGGTAGCCCACGAACCACTGCACGGCGGTGTCGACCCCGTCGACCTGCTGCGCGGCGCTGGCGGCCTTGCCGTGCACCGGGACGACCCCGATGTTGGCGCCCGGTGTGCCGAGCTCGACGGAGGACCGCATCATGGCGCGCAGCTGCTCGACGACCGCGGGGTCGAGCTCGCGCTCGGTGCCGGGCTCCCCTTGGCGGTCGTCGTCGGCCGCGAGCCGCGGCGGGTGCCAGGAGCCGTCGGCGACCCCGCCCGCCACCAGCGCCATGGACAGCGGGCTGACGGTCACGTGGTCCTGGCCGACCATGGCCGCGGCGGTGTCGCCCGCGGCCCCGGGCGCGGCGAACTCGCCGTTGTAGGTGGGCACCGAGAGGCGCCAGTCGCCGCCGATGCCGAAGTCCGCGGCGGCGGCCCCCAGGCCGTCGGCGCCCACCTGCTCGCCCAGCCCCGCGAAGGCGGTGGTGCAGGTGTGGGTGAAGTCCAGGTTGAGGTCGGGCTGCAACGGCGTGTTGTAGTTCGGGTTGGAGAAGGAGCGGTCGCCGATCTCGACCTGCTGCTCGCAGGGGACGGGGTCGTCGGCCGCGACGCCCGATTGCAGCGCCGCGGCGGCGGAGACGATGGTGAACGCGTCGCCGGGCCGGTACTCGGCGGTGAACGCGCCGTCGTTGTCGGTGGCGTCGGGGGCGCCCGCCGCGGCCAGGATCTCGCCGTTGCGGGAGTCGAGGGCGACGATGTAGCCGTTGCCGGGCAGCACCTCCAGCGATGCCTCGGCGGACTCCTGGACGGTGGTGTCGAGCGTGGTGGTGAGCGACCCGCTCTCGACGCCGGGCCAGCTCTGGAGGACCCCGGTCTGCTCGCCCGCGGAGTCGAGGGTGACGACCTCGGTGGTGGCGGTGCCCGCCAGGCGCTGCTGGAAGACGTTCTGGAGCCCGGTGAGGCCCACGGTGTCGCCGGCCTGGTAGTTCCCGGCGACCCGCGAGGAGACGTTGTGCTCGGCGGTGCCGGCGACCTCGCCGACGACGCCGCGCGCGAAGGTCGGGTTGAGCTGCATGCGCAGCTCGGCGGTGTCGGCGCCGGGGATCCGGCCGGCCTGGCGTACCACGGAGGCGTCGACGTCGCGCGTGCGCAGGAGCACCAGGGGCTGGAACTCCTCGGGCGGCGCCGAGCGCACCCGGTCGATCAGCGGGTCGGGGTCCTCCTCGAGCAGCTCGGCGAGGTCGCCGACGCCCTGTTCCAGGTCCTCCAGCTGGGAGGGGATGACGCCGAACGCGGTGACCTGCGAACTCCCCACGAGGGGTGCGGCGTTGCGGTCGTAGATCTGGCCGCGGTCGGGGACGTCGTAGCTGACGGCGAGCCGCTCGTCCTCGCCGAGCTCGGGGTGGATCACCGACGGCGACCACTTGATCTGCCAGCCGGTGCCCCCGCGCTGGAGGTCGATGGAGCCCGTGTAGTGCCACACGGGGTCGCCGATACCGAGGTCGGCCTGGGCGTCGAACTCCGCCGTCGCGGTTTCGCCGTCGCGCTCGATGGGGCCGAGGGCGAACCTCAGGCCCGCGATGTCGAGCTGGCTGCGGGCCTGTTCGAGCGCCGCCGCCACTTCGTCGGTATCGCCGTCGGTCTGGCGGGCCGCGCCCTCGTAGGCGCCGGCCTGCCAGTCGAGGAGGAAGGTGCGGACGGCGACCTCGGGGCTGGGCTCCGGTGCGCACCCGGCGAGGACGGCGACGGCCGCCAGGCCGGTACCCGCGGCGAGGAATCGGCGGAGGTGACGGGGGGACACCCTGGTGATCCTTTCACAGCGCCTGCGCGCCGCAACGGCTCAGCGGCGACGGCGGAGTTCGCGTTGTATGTCGCGCTGAGCGTCGCGCTCTGCGATGTCGTGGCGCTTGTCGTATTCACGCTTACCGCGCGCGAGGGCGATCTCGACCTTGGCCTTGCCCTCGCTGAAGTACAGCGACAGCGGCACGAGGGTGCGGCCGGCCTCCTGGGTCTTGCCGATCAGCCGGGAGATCTCTTCGCGGTGCAGGAGTAGCTTACGCGGACGCCGCGCCGCGTGGTTGGTCCACGTCCCATGGGCGTACTCCGGGATGTGGACGTTCTCCAGCCACACTTCCCCGTTCCGCACGTGGGCGAACCCGTCCACCAGGGACGCGCGCCCGGCACGCAGCGACTTGACCTCGGTACCGGTGAGCACGATGCCCGCCTCGTAGGTGTCGTCGATGTGGTAGTCGTGCCGGGCGCGCCTGTTCTGCGCGACGAGCTTGCGCCCCTTTTCCCGTGGCACAGGTCTTCCTTTCTCAGCCGCCGCGGCCCCCGCCCGGCGGCGCGCTTCGTCACACCCGCAGGTATCGGCGCAGCGTGAGGAACGACGTGATGGTGCACAGCAGCACGCCGAGGATCAGTGAGACACCGATCACGGACGCGACCGCCCCTGTGGTCAGGGTGACGTCGAACTGGAACCAGGATTGGATCCGGTCGAGCAGGAACACCCGCGCCGCGACGATGAAGCCGGAGGCGATCACACCGCCCAAGAGTCCGGCGACGGCGCCTTCGAGCAGGAACGGCAGCTGGATGTAGAAGTTCGACGCGCCGACGAGCCGCATGATGCCGGTCTCACGGCGCCGGCTGTAGGCCGAGAGCCGGATGGTGTTGCCGATCAGCAGCGCCGCGGCGGCGAGCTGGACGAACGACACCACGAGCGCGGCCCACTTCAGGCCGTCGAGCAGACCGAAGAACTGCTCCAGCACCGCTTGGTCGTTGGACACGGTGTCGACACCCGGGCGGCCCTCGACCGAATCGGTCACGGTCGCGTGCTGCGAGGGGTCGACGAGCTGCACCCGGAAGTTGTCCGGGATGTCGCCCTCCTGGGTGGCCTCGACCAGGGCGGTGTTGTTCGAGAAGCGCTCCTGGAAGTCGGCCCACGCCTCGGCGGCGTTGACGTATTCGACGCCCTGCACCTCGCTCAGCGACTCCAGGTCCGCCTGGATCTGGGCGCGCTCCTCCTCGGTGGAGGCGCCGTTCTCCTGGCAGGTGGCCGACGGAGAGGTCTCGGTGCACATGTAGACGGTCAGCGAGATACGACTGTCCCAGAACTGGCGCATCGTCGAGACCTGCTGGTTGATGAGCAGCCCGCCACCGAACAGCGCGAGCGAGATCGCGACCGTGGTGATCACCGCGATGGTCATCGTCAGGTTACGGCGCAGGCCGATCCAGGTCTCGGAAAGTACGAATTGTGCTCGCATGATGTGTTAAGGGTCCATCCTTTGGGGCTGGCCGCGCCGCACGGAACGCGCAGTCGCGATCGGCAGGCCCGTGCGTCAGTAGGCCTGTCCGTAGACGCCACGCGTCTGGTCGCGCACGACCTCGCCCTGTTCGAGCTCGACGACGCGCTTGCGCATCGAGTCGACGATCGCGGCGTCGTGGGTCGCCATGACCACGGTCGTACCGGTCCGGTTGATTCGGTCGAGCACCTTCATGATGCCGATCGAGGTGGCGGGGTCGATGTTTCCGGTGGGCTCGTCGGCCAGCAGGATCTGCGGCCGGTTCACGAACGCCCGTGCGATCGCCACGCGCTGCTGCTCGCCACCCGACAGTTCGTCGGGCATGCGCTCGGCCTTGCCTTCGAGGCCGACGAGTTCGACGACCTCGGGGACGACCTTGCGGATGAAGCGGCGGGGCTTGCCGATGACCTCCAGCGCGAACGCGACGTTCTCGAAGACGTTCTTGTTCGGCAGCAGGCGGAAGTCCTGGAAAACGCAGCCGATACGGCGCCGCAGGTGCGGCACCTTCCAATTGGAGAGGCGCGCGAGATCCTTGCCGGCGACGTGCACCCGGCCTCGCGTGGGCTTCTCCTCCTTCAGGACGAGCCTGAGGAATGTCGATTTACCCGAGCCGGACGGGCCGACGAGGAAGACGAACTCCCCCTTGTCGACATCGATGGAGACATCCGCCAATGCCGGGCGCTTCTGGGTCGGGTAGACCTTGGTGACGTTATCGAGATGGATCACAGGTGCACCACAAGGCTCTCGGAGTTGGGGCGCCCGAACGGATGTCCGCATCCGCACAGGGCAGTACCGGCCACGGGGCCACACGACAGTGTAGAGGGGATCGCAACCCGGAATGTCCAGATCTCGCCGCAACGAGTGAACCGGCGGTGAGAGAACCGGCGGTGGATGGGCGTTCTCCGACCCCACACGGCGCATCGGCCTCGGTCGTCCACAGGACAACAGAACCGAGCATATCGGAACTGTCAACCGAAGGTAACAGTACCGTATACCCGGCCGTGCCGGTTTTCGCCGCGCTTTACTCCGGACCCTGTTCCTGGCTGCGCATCCAGCGGATCTCGGCGTCGATGAAATCGTCGATGTCGCCGTCGAGGATCCCGCTCGGGTTGCCGCTCTCCAGGCCGGTGCGCACGTCCTTGACGCTCTGGTAGGGCTGGAGCACGTAGTTGCGCATCTGGGTGCCCCAGCTGCTCACGCTGTCGCCGCGCAACTCGTCGAGCTCGGCCTTCTCCTCGCGGCGCTTGCGCTCCAGCAGCTTGGCCTGGAGCATCGACATGGCGGTGGCGCGGTTCTGCAACTGCGACCGCTCGTTCTGGCACGAGGTGACGATCCCGGTGGGCAGGTGGGTGATCCGCACCGCGGAGTCGGTGGTGTTGACCCCCTGGCCGCCCGGGCCGCTGGACCGGTAGACGTCGATGCGGAGGTCGCCCTCGTCGATGTCGATGTGGTCGCTCTTCTCGACCACGGGCACGACGTCGACCCCCGCGAAGGAGGTCTGGCGGCGGTTCTGGTTGTCGAAGGGCGAGATCCGCACCAGGCGGTGGGTGCCGTGCTCGCCGCGCAGCGTGCCGTAGGCGAACGGCGCCTTCACCGCGAAGCTGGTGGACTTGATGCCGGCCTCTTCGGCGTAGGAGGTCTCGTAGATCTCCGTGGGGTAGCCGTGGCGCTCCGCCCAGCGCAGGTACATGCGCTGGAGCATCTGGGCCCAGTCGGCGGCGTCGACCCCGCCCGCCTGGGAGTTGATGCTCACCAGCGCCTCGCGCTCGTCGTAGGGGCCGTTGAGCAGCGTGCGGACCTCCAGCTCGCCGATCTCCTTGCGCAGCGCCGCGAGCTCGCGGTCGGCCTCGGCGCGGGTGTCGGCGTCGTCCTCGGCCTCGGCGAGCTCGTAGAGCACGCCGAGGTCGTCCAGCCGCTGGCGGATGCCGTTGACCTTGGTGACGATCGACTCCAGGTTGGAGAGCCGGCGGGTGACCTTCTGCGCGTTGTCGGGGTCCTCCCACAGCTCAGGGTCGGCAGACTGCTCGCGCAGCTGCTCGATCTCGGTGCGCTTGGCGTCGAGGTCCAAGACGGACTCCACGCTCGCCAGCGTCGACGAGAGTTCCTTGATCTTCTCTGCGGGGTCTAGGTCTGCCACCCCACAAGTCTAGGGCGTGGCGGCGAGCCGCCTCACACCCCGCCGCATAGGGCGGGGCCACGCCCGGGTATCCGGGCGCGGCCCTGTTTCCCGCTCGGCCTCCGGGGACAGTGCAAACCCCCCGGAGGCCGGCTCGGCGATAAGCGGGGATCAGCCCCCCGCGGCCACCAGGGAGCGGATCGAGCGCAGCGCCACCGACAGCGTGGCGAGGTCGAACCGCTCGGTCTCCCAGATCTCCGACATGGTCTGGCTCGACCGCTCCACGGCGACCTTGTTCTGCTCCACCCAGTGGGTGCGCAGGTCGTCGGGCGACTCGCCGGAGTCGCCCGACACCAGCACATTGGCCGTGAGGTCGGCGTGGGCCTCGTAGAGGTCGTCGCGGATCGCCGAGCGCGCCATGGTCTCCCAGCGGTCGGCGCGCGGCAGCGCGATGATGCGCTCCCGCAGCCGGCTGATCTGCAACTGGTCGGCCAGGTCGAAGTAGACCTCGGCGACCTCGCGCAGCGGGCGGTCGGTGCGGTGGGCGACCTCGACCAGGTCGAAGGTGGTGTAGGCGGGGACCATCCCGGCCACGCGCTCGGCCAGCTCGTCGGGGACCCCGCTGCCGACGAACCGGTGGCGGCGGTCGCCGAAGGCCGACAGGTCGCGCCCCTGGAGCAGGTCGGGCAGCTGCGGCACGATCCCGGCGACCCCGTCGGCGAAGAACGCGATCTCATCGCTCAGCGAGAACGGCGACCGCCGGCTGCGCAGCAGCCAGCGCGCGCCCCGCTCGGTGAGCTTGCGGGCCTCCAAGAGCATCGACAGCTGCGTGTCGACCTCGATCCGGTAGTCGAGGTCCTCGACCGCGTTCCAGAACTCGCGCAGGCCGAACACCTCCTGCACCACCAGGTAGGCGCGCGCGATGTCGGCGGGGGACGCGCCCAGCTCCTCGTTCATCCGGAACACGAACGTCGAGCCCGACCGGTTGACCATGTCGTTCACCACCTGGTTGGTGATGATCTCGCGGGCCAGCGGGTGCGAGGGCATGACGTCGGCGAACCGCTCGCGCAGGGCCGTGGGGAAGTACTCGGTCAGGGTGTCGCGCAGGTACGGGTCGGACGGCAGGTCGGACTCCGCGATCGCGTCCTTGAGGCTGATCTTGGTGTAGGCGATCAGGGTCCCGAACTCCGGGCCGGTGAGCCCCTGGCCGGCCGCGCGCCGCGTGGCGATGGCCTTGTCGTCGGGCAGGAACTCCAGCTTGCGCTTGAGCCGGCCCGTGCGCTCCAGGCGCCGCAGGTAGCGGGCGTGGACGTGCAGCATGGACTCGGCCTGCTTGCGCGCCGCAGCCAGCACGACGTTCTGGGCGTAGTTGTCGTCGAGCACGAGCTCGCCGACCTCGTCGGTCATGCCCATGAACAGCTCGTCGCGCTCGGTCTTGCTGAGCTTGCCCTCGCGGACCTCGCGGTCGAGCATGATCTTGATGTTGACCTCGTGGTCGGAGGTGTCGACGCCGGCGGAGTTGTCGATGAAGTCGGAGTTGACCCGCCCTCCGGCGAGGGAGTACTCGATGCGCGCCGCCTGGGTCAGCCCCAGGTTGCCGCCTTCGCCGACCACCTTGCAGCGCAGTTCCGTGGCGTCGATGCGCACCGGGTCGTTGGCCTTGTCGCCGGCGTCGGACTGGGACTCCGTGGACGCCTTGACGTAGGTGCCGATGCCGCCGTTCCACAGCAGGTCCACCGGGGCCTTGAGGATGCACTGGATCAGCTCGAACGGGGTCAGCGCCGGGATGCCCTCGGCGATGCCCAGGGCCGCGCGGACCTGCGGCGTGACGGGGATCGACTTCGCGGTGCGCGGGTGCACCCCGCCGCCCGCCGACAGCTGCGAGGTGTCGTAGTCGGCCCACGTGCTCCGGGGCAGCGCGAACATCCGCTCGCGCTCGGCGAAGCTCCGCTCGGGGTCGGGGTCGGGGTCGAGGAACACGTGGCGGTGGTCGAACGCCGCCACGAGCTTGATGTGCCGCGACAGCAGCATGCCGTTGCCGAACACGTCGCCCGACATGTCGCCGACGCCGACGACGGTGAAGTCGTCGTTCTGCACGTCCACGCCCATCTCGCGGAAGTGGTAGCGCACGGACTCCCACGCGCCGCGGGCCGTGATGCCCATGGCCTTGTGGTCGTAGCCCACCGAGCCGCCGGAGGCGAAGGCGTCGCCCAGCCAGAATCCGCGTTCGAGGGAGATGTCGTTGGCGATGTCGGAGAAGGTCGCGGTCCCCTTGTCGGCCGCCACCACCAGGTAGGAGTCGTCGGCGTCGTAGCGCACGACGTTCTCGGGGTAGTCGACCTGGCCGCCGACGAGGTTGTCGGTGACGTCGAGCAGCCCGCTGATGAAGTGCTTGTAGCAGGCGACGACCTCGGCCATGACGGCGTCGCGGTCGCCCCCGGCGGGCAGCCGCTTGCACACGAACCCGCCCTTGGCGCCGCTGGGGACGATGACGGAGTTCTTCACCATCTGCGCCTTGACCAGGCCCAGGATCTCGGTGCGGAAGTCCTCGAAGCGGTCGGACCAGCGCAGGCCGCCGCGCGCCACGGAGCCGAAGCGCAGGTGCACGCCCTCCAGTCGCGGGGAGTACACGAAGATCTCGAACCGGGGCCGCGGCGCGGGCAGGTCGGGGATGGCCTGCGGGTCGAGCTTGTAGACCAGGTAGGGCTTCTGGTCGCCGTCGGGCCCGCTCTGGAAGTGGTTGGTGCGCAGCGTGGCCTGGATCATCGCGAGGAACGCGCGCAGGATGCGGTCGTGGTCGAGGCTGGCCACGGAGTCGAGCTCGCCGCGGACCTCCTCGGAGATGGCCTCCGTGCGCTCCTCGCGCCCGGCGGAGTGGCGGGGGTCGAACCGCGACTCGAACAGCCGCACCAGCAGGTTGGCGATGTGCACGTTGCCGACCAGCACATCGGCGATGTAGGCGGGGCTGAAGGTGCTGCCGGTCTGGCGCAGGTACTTGGCGTAGGCGCGCAGGATGGTGAGCTGGCGCCAGTCGAGCCCGGCGCGCACGACCAGCGCGTTGAAGTCGTCGGACTCGCCCCGGCCCTGCCACAGGGCGGTGAAGGTGTCCTCGAACAGGTACTTGAGCCGGTTGGGCGCCAGTTCCACGCCGCCCTGGACCGGTGCCAGGCCGAAGTCGTAGATCCAGGCGCGGTCGGTGGCGGTGCGCTTGCCGGTGCCGGGCGCGGTGATGCCGTAGGGGCGTTCGTCGACGACCTCGACGCCCATGTGCTCCAGCAGCGGCAGCACGCGCGACAGCGAGACGGGGTCGCCGGAGCGGTAGACCTTGAAGCGCCACAACGAGGGGTCGTCTGTTTCGGGGCGGTAGAGGTTGACGGTCAGTTCGTCGTCGCCGAGCGCGTCGAGCCGGGAGATGTCGTCGACGGCGGTGGCGGCGTCGGTGTCGACCTTGTAGCCCTCGGGGAGCGCGCTGCCGTAGGAGTTCAGCAGCTCGGTGGCGCGGTCGGCGCCGAAGCGGGAGGACAGCTCGGCGCTGAGGTCGTCGTCCCAGGACCGGGTCGCCTCGACGACCTGGGCTTCGAGGTCGTCGTGGTCGAACTCGGCCAGCGCGCGTCCGCGCCCGGCGCGCACGACCAGGTAGAGCCGCGCGAACGGGGCGGAGCCGATCATGACGCTGTGGTCCATGGTCGCGCCGTGGAACGCCTCGGCCAGCACCTGCTGGATGTCCAGGCGCACCTGCGTGGTGTAGCGGTCGCGCGGCATGTAGACGAGGCAGGACATGTAGCGGCCGTAGGGGTCGCGGCGCACGAACAGCTTGGTGCCGCGGCGCTCGCGCAGCCGCAGCACGCCCAGGACGATGTCGTAGAGCTCGCCGACGGGGGTCTGGAGGAGTTCCTCGCGCGGGAAGCCCTCCAGGATCTCCACGAGGTCCCTGCCGTCGTAGCTGTCGGCGTCGAACCCGGCCAGCCGCAGCACCTCGGCCTGCTTGCGCTGGAGGATCGGGATCTGGGCGATGCTGGTGGTGACGGCCTCGTGGGTGTAGAGCCCGAGGAACCGGTACTCGCCGACGATCGCACCGTTGTCGTCGAACTTCTTGACGCCGATGTAGTCGAGGTAGCGGTCCTTGTGCACGGTGGCGCGGGAGTTGGCCTTGGTGAGCACCAGGACGTGCGGCTCCCGGGCCTTCTCCTTGGCCTCGGCGGGCAGGGCGAAGCCCTCGATGGAGGAGGAGTCGGGCCGCAGCAGGCCGAGTCCGGTGCCGACCCGGGCACCCAGCGACAGCCGCTCGGCGCCGTGTTCGTCCTTCCCGCTGACCAGCGCGTATTCACGGAAACCGAGGAAGGTGAAGTGGCGGTCGGCGGCCCAGCGCAGGAACTCGACGCTCTCGGCGATCTCCTGGGGGTCGACGCCGCCGCCGGCCAGCGAATCGGTGGCGGCGGTGATGCTCTCGGCGAGCACGAGCGCCTCGTGGCGCATCTTCGCGGAGTCCTCGTCGACGGACCGGACGTCGGAGAGCACCCGGTCGAGGTCGGCTTCGAGCTGCTTGAGGAGGGTGGGGTCGGTCTGCCGGTCGATCTCGATGTGCATCCACGACTCCTCCAGGGGCAGCAGGCCCTGGTCGGCGGGGTCGTCGGGGACGTCGGGCTCGATCGCCCGGAGGTTGCCGGTGAGGTCGCGCGTGACCCGGAGCTGGGGGTGGATGACCAGGTGGACCCCGATGTCGCGCCGGGCGAGTTCCATGGTGACGGAGGTGACCAGGAACGGGGCGTCGTCGGTGACGATCTCGATGACCGAGTGCGTGGCGTCCCAGTCGGAGTCGTCCTCGGAGGGGGTGGTCGCGCGCACGCACGCGCGTCCCTGCGGGCGGTTGAGTCCCAGCTCCAGGTGGGAGAGCGCGGGGCCGCAGATCTGGGCGGGGGTCCGCTCCTTCAGCTCTTCGGGGGCGACGTGCCGGTAGTAGAGCCGCAGGAACCTGCCGATCTCATCGATGTCATCACGGCCCGCGGCCTCGGGTTCGGCGGACCATTGCGCGAACGCGTCGCGCAGCAATTGATCGTGAACGGCGTCAGACTGCCCGGACATGATCGATCTCACTCCCTTGTGAGTCGCCGTGGCCGACCGGCCCAACTGGGGAGCGCGGCCGGAGACGTCGAGTGGTGTGACGTGTGATGTGTGAAGTTTTGTGACCACCCACGGGCCGGATCCGCACGGTCAAGGCGCACGAAACCTCCCTGACCGGCGGTGAAACCTGTGCGCACAGGTCATGGCTCGGTAGGCCGAACGTCTTTGTCCGACCCTCGCCTGTGACAAGGCTACTGCTTGTCCCACGGGACCACTGCGATCAACACCGTTAACAGTACGTTTCAACTGTTAGGGACCCATTGCGGGACGCGTCACGCCGGTGGCACCTGCACGCTACGCCGGACCGTCCGGCGGCGGCAATGTGTCCTATGGCCTACCCCGGACGGGCCGTCCCGGTCCGCCCGCGGGTCGCCGGCGGCGGGTTCAGCCCGCGCTGGGGGCGCCGGTGCCGGTGGCGTGGCGGACCGCGGAGAGCAGCCGCTGCGGATCGGTGAGGTCGGTCAGCACGTAGCGGGCGCCCGCGGCGCGCAGCTGCGACTCCGTCGCCGCGCCGCTCAGCAGGGCGATGGGGGTGGCGTGCCCGATGATGGCGGCTTCGACGTCGCTGACGGAATCGGTGATGTAGACGGTCGCGGACTCCGTGAACGTCGCCTTGTGGGCCTCGGCCGCCCGCATGCGGGTGAACTGGAGCAGGCTGGCCTTGGGGTAGTGCTCGGAGCCGAACCCGCCGATGCTGAGGTCGAGGTAGCCGTCGAGGCCGAAAGCGGCCAGCTTGGCGAGGGCGTTGGGCATGATCGTCCCGGTGACCACCGTCTGCACGGTGTCCTCCAGGCCCGCGACGGCGGCCAGCGCCTCGGGGGCGCCGGGCATGACCCGGCCGCGCGCGACGAGCTGGTCGCGGCGCCGGGCGAACGCCTCGCCCAGGGCTTCGAGGAAGGCGGGCAGCGGCTCCTCCCCGGCCCCCAGGCGCACGTCGTTGCGCGCCAGGAACTCGAAGAAGACCTCGGAATCGGTGCGCCCGCCGGTGGACGCGAGATAGACCAGCGGCTCACCCGTGACCCGCTCGAACGCCTCGGCATAGGCCGCGCGCGTCACCTGGGCGACGTCGACGAGGGTGAGGTCGATATTCCACAACACCAGCCGGCTGATGGGAGGCTCCTTGAGGGGAGGGATGCGCGGTCTTCGCCCCTATATCTTGCCCCACCCCCGGCGGCCCCCGGCCCAGGGGCGCCGAGGGCCGCGGAACGGCCGGACCGCCGGCGCGGCACCGCCATCGCCTCCCGCGCCCCGCCTGCACCGGGGCGCACCGGTCCGGCCGCTCACCCCATGTAGGGGTAGCGGTGGTCGGTGGGCGGGACGAAGTTCTCCTTGACGATGCGCGGGCTGGCCCAGCGCATCAGGTTGAAGACCGACCCCGCCTTGTCGTTGGTGCCGCTGGCGCGGGCGCCGCCGAACGGCTGCTGGCCCACGACCGACCCGGTGGGCTTGTCGTTGACGTAGAAGTTCCCGGCCGAGAACCGCAGGGCGGCGTCGGCCCGCGCGATCGCGTCGCGGTCGCGGGCGATGACCGCCCCGGTCAGGGCGTAGGGCGCGACATCGGCCATCTGGGCCAGCACCCGGTCGTAGTCGGCGTCGTCGTAGACGTGGACGGGCAGGATGGGGCCGAAGTACTCGGTCCGGAACACGTCGTCCCCGGGATCGGTGCACTCCAGCACTGTGGGCCGGACGAAGTAGCCGACCTCGTCGTCGGCGGTGCCGCCCGCCAGGACCGTGATGGAGTCCGTGGCCGCGGCCCGGTCGAGCGCGGCGGTGTTCTTCGCGAACGCCCGCTCGTCGATGAGGGCGCCCATGAACGTCGAAAGGTCGCCGGTGACGTCGCCCATGGTCAGCGACTCCACTTCCGCGACCAGGCCGTCGCGCACCGCCGACCAGACGCTGCGCGGGATGTAGGCGCGCGACACCGCCGAGCACTTCTGCCCCTGGTACTCGAAGGCGCCCCGGATCAGCGCGGTGCGCAGCACGTCGGGGTCGGCCGAGGCGTGGGCGACGATGAAGTCCTTGCCGCCGGTCTCCCCCACCACGCGCGGGTAGGAGCGGTAGCCCCCGATGTTCGCGCCCACCGTCCGCCACAGCGCCTGGAAGGTGCCGACGGACCCGGTGAAGTGGAGGCCGGCCAGGTCGGGCTGCGCGAGGGCGACCTCCGACACCGCCGCGCCGTTGCCGGTGACCATGTTGACGACCCCCGGCGGCAGCCCCGCCTCCTCCAGCACGCGCATGAGGTGCCAGGCGGCGTAGGTCTGGGTGGGCGAGGGCTTCCAGACCACGACGTTGCCCATCAGCGCGGGCGCCGTCGGCAGGTTCCCGGCGATGGCCGTGAAGTTGAACGGGGTGATGGCCAGGACGAACCCTTCGAGCGGGCGCAGGTCCTGCCGGTTCCACACGCCCCGGGGGGACCGGGGCTGCTCCTCCAGGAGGCGGCGGGCGAAGGCGACGTTGAACCGCCAGAAGTCGATCAGCTCGCAGGCGGCGTCGATCTCGGCCTGGTGCACGGACTTGGACTGGCCGAGCATGGTGGCCGCGTTCACGCGCGCCCGCCACGGGCCGGCGAGCAGATCGGCCGCGCGCAGCAGGACGGCGGCGCGCTCGTCGAAGGACATCGCGCGCCAGGCGGGGGCCGCGGCGCGGGCGGCGGCGACCGCGTCGTCGACGTCGCGGGGGGTGGCGTCGGCCATGTGGCCGAGCGCCCGATGGCGGTCGTGCGGGCGCACCGCGGCGATGGGCTCGCCCGTGCCGGTCCGCTGCTCGCCGCCGATGGTCTGGGTGATCTCCAGCTCGCGGCCGCCCTGCCGGGCGATCTCGGCCTCGATCTCCGCCCGCTCAGGGCTGCCCGG
This sequence comes from Nocardiopsis mangrovi, assembly GCF_042653925.1. NCBI lineage: Bacteria > Bacillati > Actinomycetota > Actinomycetes > Streptosporangiales > Nocardiopsidaceae > Nocardiopsis > Nocardiopsis mangrovi. Next base: position 183,840 of record NZ_JBHSFQ010000006.1, on the reverse strand, counting down.
GGCGTAGGAGAACTGCGGCTCGTTGACGGGGTGGGGCACCTGGGTCACGGCGTCCATCGCTGCGCCTCCCGGCTCGGTGGCGGTGGTGGCGTCCGCGGCGCTCCCGGCGTGCCCGGAGACCGTGCGGCGCACCTCCCGCCCGCGGACGACGGCACGGAGCCGGAGGGCCCCGAGACGGCGGGGGCCTTCCTGCCGCCCCCACACGACCGGCATCCCCCGAGGAAGCGCCCGGTAACCGCGCGCACCCCATCTGAACTGCACCGACACCGATCGTTCCCAGCCGGCCGCCGAGGTGTCCCGGTGCCGGACGGCACGGATGCCTCCGAGCGGATGGCGTCGGTGCGGGCGTGAATCCGGTGCTCCCGCGTCCGGCGCACCGGACGCCGCGGGGCCACCGGGGGGCCGGATCACACCTGCGGACGGCCGTTTCGGCGCGACCGGGGCCCGCCCGGCGTCCACCGGGTGCCGGGTGGGCGGCCGGGGAGAGTCGCCGCCTGGGGCGGATACCGGCGGCCGCGGCCCGAGACGGCCCGTGGACCCGGTCCCCGCCGCCGCTCCGGTGCGGGGTCAGCCCGCGTCCCGCGGCTCCACCAAGTAGGGCAGCTCCTGGGTGGCGTACCACAGCAGCTCGTGGTCGTCCTCGTGGCCGGCGCCGGGGTCGGCGAGGGCGGCGGCGATGTCGTCGGCCGCCTCGGGGGCGTCGACGTGCACCGAGGCCACCCGCTTGAGGGGCACGGTGCCCGTGACGGTCACCCGGCCCGGCCCCGCGGCGGCCCCGGGCTCCGCTTCGACGGCGGCCTCGGGCATGTCGGCGGCGATGACGGCGCGCCGCCGGGGTGCGCCGGGGTCGCCGGCGACCAGGCGCAGCGAGGCGTCGGCCGCGGCCCGCAGGGCCTCGTATTCCAGTTCCTCGTCGTCGGCCCCCGCGGCGGGCGCCCCGCTCACCGCGTAGGCGGTCAGCGGGGCGCCCCGGACCTCGCCGTCGGCGAGGACCGCCGCGAGGTCGGGAAAGGTGCTGGGCAGGAAGATGCGCATCGTGGACTCGTCATTCCGGGCCGGTGGTGGGATCCACGCCGAAGTGTGCCCTACCCGGAGTGGTGGCCGCGCCACCGGCCCGCGGTCAGGACGGCAGCGCGTGGAGTTCGACCCCGCAGGTCTCGGCCAGGCGCTCCCGGGTCTCGACGGCGTCGCGGTGCAGGATGCCGGTCATGCCCAGGTCCACCGCCGCCTGCACGTTGTGCTCGATGTCGTCGATGAAGACGCACTCCTCGGGCGCCAGCCCGGCGCCGTCGCAGGCGTGCCGGAAGATCGCGGGGTCGGGCTTGCGCATCCCGACCTCGCCGGAGATCACGACCGTGTCGAAGGCCGCGGTGAACAGCTCGCGCGGGTAGGAGTTGCCCCAGGAGTTGGAGAGCAGGCAGGTGCGCACCCCCTGCCCGCGGGCCAGGCGCAGCATCTCGTACATCTCGTCGATCGGGAGGAACCCGGCGAACATGCGGTCGATCAGGCCCTCGGCGACGACCGCCCCGCCGTCGACGCGCCGCAGCAGCCCGGCGAGCAGGCGCTCGAAGTCCGCGGTCCCGATCTCGCCCCGTTCCAGCGCGTGGACGGGGTTCTCCGCGGCGGTGGCCGTTCCCCCGTACTCCGAACCGATCCAGGCCTGCATCACCGACCGGTAGTGGTCGACGTCGAGGCCCTCGACGGCCAGCCACTCCGTGATGATCCCGGGGAGCGGCGGGGTCAGGACCCCGCCCCAGTCGGTGATGATGCCGCGGCACGTGCCCGCCATCCGCGATCGCCTCCATCCGCGTCGGTGTGGTTCTCCGGTCCTCCGCCGCTGGTCCAGGGCTTTTGGGCCGGAGATGGATACTTCCCGCGCGCGGGCCGTCCCAACCCCCGCGCGATCGGGCGGCGCTCGATTCCGCACGCCGCCACCCAGGTACCGACCGGTCGGTCGGTGCCATACTCGGGCCATGGACTTCGCACTCAGCCCCCTGGCCCAGGACCGCCTGGCCGACCTGCACGAGTTCATGGACGAGCACGTCTACCCGGCCGAGCCCGTCTATCACCAGTGGCGCGCCGACGCGGGCCACGGCAGCCACGAGGTCCCGCCCGTGGTGGAGGACCTCAAGGCCGAGGCGCGCCGGCGCCGCCTGTGGAACCTGTTCCTGCCCGATACCGGCGGGCTCCGCGTGAGCGAGTACGCCCCGCTGGCCGAGCTCACCGGCCGCTCCCCGGTGCTGGCCCCGCAGGCGCTGAACTGCTCGGCGCCCGACACGGGCAACATGGAGGTGCTGCACATGTTCGGCACCCGCGAACAGCGCGGCCGGTGGCTGGAGCCGCTGCTGGACGGCCGGATCCGCTCGTCCTTCGCCATGACCGAGCCCGACGTGGCGTCGTCGGACGCCGCGAACATCGCCACCTCGATCGTCCGCGACGGCGCCGACTACGTGGTCAACGGCCGCAAATGGTGGATCAGCGGCGCCGCCGACCCCCGCTGCGCGGTCTTCATCGTCATGGGCCGGACCGACCCCGATGCGCCGCCGCACCGCCGCCAGTCGATGATCCTGGTGCCCCGCGACGCCCCGGGCGTGGAGGTCGTGCGGTCGCTGCCGGTCTTCGGCTACCAGGACCAGGAGGGCCACTGCGAGGTGCGGTTCACCGATGTCCGGGTCCCGGCCGGCTCACTCATCGCGGGCGAGGGCGACGGCTACATGATCGCGCAGGCCCGGCTCGGTCCCGGGCGCGTCCACCACTGCATGCGGGCCATCGGCATGGCCGAGCGCGCACTGGAGCTGATGGTGCGCCGCGCCGCGGGGCGGGTGGCGTTCGGCGGCCCGCTCTCCGACCAGGGCGTGGTGCGGCAGCAGATCGCGGAGTCGCGGCTGGCCATCGAGCAGGCCCGGCTGCTCGTGCTGAAGACCGCGTGGCTGATCGACGAGCACGGGGCGAAGGCGGCGCGCACCGAGATCGCGGCCATCAAGGTGGCCGCCCCGCGCGTGGCGGTCGAGGTCATCGACCGCGCCATCCAGGTCCACGGCGGGGCCGGGGTGAGCGACGACGTCCCGCTGGCCCTCATGTACGCCCACGCCCGCGCCATGCGCATCTTCGACGGCCCCGACGAAGTGCACCTCCGCTCCCTGGCCCGAAGAGAGATCGCCCGCCACACCTGATCCGCCGCCTTGAGGGCGTCCCGCAGGCTGAGCGGGAAGCACCAGGCGCGGCAGGGCCGCCTGCGACGGACCCGCGGCGTCCGGGCTCCCGGTGCGGCCTAGTACCCCAGCCCGTCGCCCGCCTTCAGGTCGGTGCCGGGGATGTCCACGGGCAGGCGCCCTCCGGGGCTGATCTCGCCCGCGATGGCGCGGGCCGCGGCCGTCCGGGAGACCTCGACGCCGGAGTAGGTCGCCAGGTAGCCGTCGACGTCGCCCAGCTCGGCGAGGTCGTAGGGGGTGCCCTGTGCGACCACGACGACCGGCGTGCCCGAGCCGCGCACCGCGTCGACCGCCGCGATCTGCTCGGCGTCGCCCCTGGCGCTGCTGGTCCCCACCACCGCGAGGTCGGCGTCCTGCGCCGAGGCCGCCACGGGGTGGCCCAGCTCTTCCAGCGCCGCGCCCAGCTCCTCGGCGCCCTGCCCGCTGACGTGCACCGTCGCCCCGTCGTCCAGGGGCAGCGCCTCGCCCTCGTTGCGCAGCAGGGTCACCGACGCGTCGGCCACCTCCTGGGCGGCCTCGGCGTGCTCCCCCGCGCCGACCGCGTCCGCGGCGGCCGCGGGGTCGGCGGGCTCGGCCTCGTACAGGCCACGCTCGACCTTCAGGGTGAGGATGCGCCGGACCGACGCGTCCAGGCGCTCCTCGCTGATCCTGCCGTCCGCCACCGCCTCCTGCACCGCGGCCACGGCGACCCCGGCGTCCGGCGGCATGAGGAGCTGGTCGGCGCCGGCCAGGACGGCCCGCACCGCGACCTCGCCGTCGCCGTGTGTCTGGCGCACACCTTCCATGTTCAGCGCGTCGGTGGTGACCAGGCCGTCGTAGCCCAGCTCGTCGCGCAGGACGCCGTCGATCACGGTCTCGGAGAGCGTGGCGGGCTCGCCGGAGTCGTCCAGCGACGGGACGACCAGGTGCGCCGTCATGACGGCGTCCACCCCGGCCCCGACCGCCCGGCGGAAGGGCGGCAGGTCCTCCTGCTCCCACTCCTCGCGGGTCTTGTCCACGACGGGCAGGCCGGTGTGGCTGTCGGTGTCGGTGTCGCCGTGCCCGGGGAAGTGCTTGACCACCGACACCACGCCGCCTTCGGCGAACGCCTCGGCCTCGGCCACCGCCATCTCCCCCACCAGCTCCGGGTCGGACCCGAAGGAGCGGATGCCGATCACCGGGTTGTCGGGGTCGGCGTTGACGTCGGCGACGGGCGCGTAGTCCAGGTTGATGCCCAGAGCGGTGAGTGTCGCGGCGGTGGTCCCGGCCAGCGTCGCCGCCATCTCGGGATCGCCGGTGGCGCCGACGGCCATGGCATCGGGGAAGTGGGCCCCGATCGGCAGCCGGGCGACCAGGCCCTGTTCCTGGTCGATGCCGAGGAACAGCGGCGTGCCGGACCCCTCATCGGCCGCCAGCTCCTGGAGGCCGTTGGACAGCTCCGCGATCTGCTCGGCCCCGGTGAGGTTCTCGGGGAAGTAGATGAAGCCGCCGGGCCGGTGGTCGGTGATGAGGGCGGCGTTCTCCTCGGGCGTGGTGCCCAGCGCGGTGAGCACGAAGAGCTGGCCGACCTTGTCCTCGACGGTCATATCGGCCATCAGCTCGGCGACGGCCTCCTCCGGGTCCTGCGATGAGGACGGGGAGGGGCCGGCGCCGCCGGCCCCTCCTCCGGAGCACCCGGCGGTGCCGGCGAGGAGGGCTCCCGTGCAGAGGAGGGCGGTCAGACGGCGTGGCGGCATAAGAGAGAGGGCTCTTCCGGTACGGGGGCGGCGGGCGCGGGCCGGAGCGGGCGGCACCGCGCCCACGATAGCCGCGCGCGGCCCCTGCGCGGCACGCCGGAGACCGACCGGCGTGCCGCGCGGAGTCACAGGCCCAGGTCGGCCAGCCCCGTCAGCGCGGCCCGGGCGGCGCGCTTGGCGTCGCCGGGTCCGCGCGCCGCCAGGGCGGCGTCGGCTGCGGCGCGGCACTCCTCCAGCGTGGTGCGCGCCAGCGCGGCGCGCACGAGCGGCAGCGCGGTGGCCCCCATCGAGAGCGAGGTGACGCCCAGGCCGGTGAGGACGCAGGCCAGCACGGGGTCGGCGGCGGCCTCCCCGCACACCCCGCACGGGCGGCCGGCGTCGGCCGCCGCGGTGGCGGCGACGGCGACCAGGTCCAGCACGCCCGGCTGCCAGGGGTCCTGGAACCGGCTGAGCCCGCCGATCTCCCGGTCGGCGGCGCAGGTGTACTGGGTGAGGTCGTTGGTGCCGATGCTGAAGAACGCCGCCGGCCCGGCGAGGTGGCGGGCGCGCAGCGCCGCGGCCGGGACCTCGATCATGATGCCGGCGGTGGCGATCCCGGCCTCCTCCGCCGCCGCGGCGAACCATTCGGCGTCCTCGGTGTCGGTGACCATGGGCGCCATGACCTGGAGGTCGGCCTCGGTGTCGCGGGCGGCCTCGGCCAGCGCCGCGAGCTGGGACCGCTGCATCTCGGGGTAGCGGCGCATCAGCCGCAGCCCGCGCTCGCCGAGGGCCGGGTTGGGCTCGGCTCCGGGCGGCGGCAGGAACGCCAGGGGCTTGTCGGCGCCCGAGTCCAGGGTGCGCACGACCACCTTGGCCCCGGGGAACGCTTCGAGAACCGCCCGGTAGGAGGCGACCTGCTCGTCGTGGCCGGGGGCGTCGGCGCGGTCCAGGAACAGGAACTCCGTGCGGTACAGCCCGACGCCCTCGGCGCCGTTCTGGAGTGCGGCGGGGAGGTCGTCGGGGCCGCCGATGTTGGCGAGGAGGGGGACCTCGTGGCCGTCGGCCGTGCGGCCGGGACCGGCGCTGTCGGCCGCGGCGGCGGCGCGGGCGGCGGCAGCGGCCTTGGCGGCCTCGACTTCGGCGGGGCCGGGGTCGACCAGGACGGCACCGCTGGCGCCGTCGACGAGCAGCGGGGTTCCGTCGGGGATGTCGTCGGCGGCGGCGCAGGCCACCACCGCCGGAAGGCCGAGGGCGCGGGCGAGGATGGCGGTGTGGCTGGTGGGGCCGCCTTCGCGGGTGATGAAGGCGACGACCCGGGCGGGGTCGAGGAGGGCGGTGTCGGCGGGGGCGAGGTCGGTGGCGACCAGGACGTAGGGGGTGTCGGATTCGGGGAGGCCGGGCACGGGGACGCCCAGCAGCCGCGCGACGATCCGGTCGCGGACGTCGTCGAGGTCGGCGACGCGTGCGGCCAGGTACTCGCCGGCGTTGGCGAGCATCTGCCGGTAGACCGCCATGGCCTCGGAGACGGCGCGGGCGGCGGAGGCGCCCTCGCCGATGCGCTTCTTGATGTCGTCGGTCAGCGCGGGGTCGCGGGCCATGAGCGCCTGGGCGCCGAGGACTTCGCGCGCCTGCCCCCCGGCGCGTTCGCCGCGCAGGGCGAGGTCCTGGGCGGTCTCCTCCATGGCCGAGGCGGCCCGCCGGACCTCGGCGTCGGCGTCGCCGCCGTGGCGCTCGCCCGGCGGCGGGTCGGGCACCGAGCGCGTCAGGCGCAGGGCCGGACCGTACCCGGCGCCGGAACTTACCCCGACGCCGCTCAGCTTGTCACCCATGCTCTCTCCCACTGACTGTCTCCCATCGGCGGTGTCCACTAGCCGTCGTTCACGATCCCGGTCAGGCGGTCCAGCACCGCTTCGGCATCGTCTCCGTCGGCGCTGATGACGATCTCGTCGCCGTGGCGCACGTCCAGCCCCATCACCGCGAGGATGCTCTTGGCGGGGACGGGGTCGCCGTCGCCTTTGGCGACGGTCACCGTGCCGCCCGCCGCCGACGCGGCCTCGACGAACAGGGCCGCTGGGCGGGCGTGCAGCCCGACCTCGGCTCCGACGGTGACGCGGCGTTGTGCCACGGGACGCACCTCATCTCTCTTACTGGTTCCGGCCCCGGGTGTTCCGGGGGGTCACCGGCCGCGCGGGGCGAGCCTGGGCCAGTCGACCTCGGTCAGGTGGTCGACGACGAGGTCCGCCTCGCTCAGCTTGGCCCGGTCGTGCGTGGTGGTGATGGCGACGACACGCATCCCGGCGGCTTTTCCGGCCTGGATGCCGGCGGGCGTGTCCTCGAACACCACGATGTGCTCGGGGTCGATCCCGAGGATGTCCGCCCCCGCCAGGTACCCCTGCGGGTGCGGCTTGCCGTGGACGACATCGGCGGCCGTGACGAGCCCCTTGAACAGCCCGTGGACGCCCAGGCGGTTCAGCGACAGCTCGGCCCAGGCGCGGTCCGCCGAGGTGACCAGGCCGAAGGGGGTCCCCGCGGCGTGCAGGCCGCGCAGGAACGTCACGGACTCGGGGAGGTCCAGGACCGGCGGCAGGTCGGGGTGGCCGCCGATCTCCTGGATCTCGGCGACCAGCACGTCCCAGGTGACGGCGGGGAACAGCGAGGGGTCGTCGGCCAGGACGTCGGCCCCGCGGCGGCCCATGAAGCGGTGCAGGACGGTGTCGTCGTGCGGGATGCCGTGGGCGTCCAGGAGCCGCGACCACGTGGCCATGGACCGCGGTTCGCTGTTGATCAGCGTGCCGTCCAGATCGAAAAGTGCGGCGCGGGGGCGCTGCTCGCCGGTCACTCCCCCACCGCCCAGGTGAACAGCGGGTCGCCGGCGCCGATGGCGCCCTCGGCGGTGCCGGAGACGGCCGCCGCGGCGGCGTCCAGGGCGACGACGGGGACGATCGGCGAGAGCCCGCGCGCCTCGATCGCGACCGGGTCCCACCGGATGAGGGGGGTGCCCGCGGCGACCTCGTCGCCTTCGGCGGCCAGCTTCTCGAAGCCCGCGCCGTCGAGCTTCACTGTGTCGATGCCCAGGTGGACCAGGACGCCGTGGCCCCCCGGGGCGACGACGACGAACGCGTGGGCGTGCAGCTTGAGGAGCGTGCCGCCGATGGGCGCGGTGGCCTCCATCGGGCCGCGGACGGGCTCGACGGCGGTACCCGGGCCGACCATGGCCTGCGCGAAGACGGGGTCGGGCACCTGGGCCAGCCCCACGGCGGTGCCGGGGACGGGGGAGAGCACGGTGAGCATGGCGGGCCTCCTCGGTCCGGGCGGGGTGGTCAGTCGAGCAGGTCGTTGATGTCGTCGGTGAGCGTGTCGGCCTCGGGGCCGACCACGACCTGGACGACCTTTCCGGAGACCAGCACGCCGTGGGCGCCGGCGGCCTTGAGCGCCGCCTCGTCGACCTTGCCCGGGTCGGCGACCTCGGTGCGCAGCCGGGTGATGCATGCCTCGATGTCCTCGATGTTGCCGGCGCCGCCCAGCCCGGCGACGATCGCGGCGGCCTTGTCGGCCATGTGAACCTCCATTGGTGGGACGGGATGCAAGCCGAGCTTAGGTGGCGCGGGGGCGCTCCTACCCGGTCTGGGTCACCTTGCCGAGGCCGCGGGGGGCGTCGGGGTTGTATCCGAGGCTCCGGGCGAGCCGCTCGGTGATCAGCTGGGCGGGAACGATCAGGCTGATGGGGGCCAGCCACTCGGGCACGTCGGGGGCGGGGACCGCGAGGTCGCAGGCTCCCGCCAGGGCGGAGCCGCCGCCGATGCCGTAGGCGGGGGCGCCGGCGGAGACGACGCGCTCGGCGAGGGCGACCGTGCCGGGCAGGGTCGGCCCGGAGTTCGCGGCGATCAGGATCGCCGGGGTCGCGGAGTCGACGACGGCGATGGGGCCGTGCAGCAGATCGGCGTAGGAGAGGCCCATGGCGTGCAGGTAGCAGGCCTCCTTGAGCTTGAGGGCGGCCTCCAGGGCGGTGGAGAAGGCCATGCCGCGCCCGGACACCACCGCGCCCTCGACCCCGACGAGGCGTTCGACGATCGCGTCCAGCGCGTCGGCCGGGCGGTCGAGCGCGTCGTCGATGGCGTCGGGGACCGCGGCCAGTTCGCCGTGGTCGAGGCCGGCGCCCAGCCCGAGGGCCAGGACCGCCAGCGCGGCGAGCTGGGTGGTGTAGGTCTTGGTGGCGGGAACGGCCACCTCGTTGCCCGCGCGGGTGACCAGTGCCAGGTCGGCGGCCTCGGCCAGCGGCGAACCGTCGCCGTTGGTGACGCCGACCGTGCGGGCGCCGCAGTCGGCGGCCCAGGCCATGGTGTCGACGATCTCCTCGGTCCGCCCCGACTGGGAGATGGCCACCGCGAGGACGCCGGAGAGGTCGATCCGGGCGCCGTAGGTGGTGGCGATGGAGGGGGAGGCGAGGGTGGCCAGCCGCCCGCTGTGCGCCTGGAGCAGATAGCTGCCGTACACGGCCGCGTTGTCGGAGGATCCGCGGGCGATGAACAGCACCTGGCGGGTCTCCCGGCCCAGGGCCTCGATCTCGGGGGCCAGCGGCAGCAGCGCGTCGAGGGTGTCGCGCAGCGCCGCCGGCTGCTCCCCGATCTCGGCGCGCATGACGCTCGTCGTGGTGGTCATGAGCCTCTTCCCTCGGTCGTGAGTATCGCGCCGCCGAAGCATCCTGCCTGGTACGACCGCCTGGCGGGGGGTGATCGGCGTACCGGCCGCCCGGAGTGTTGACACACCGCTCGGGCCTGTGGTCTAGTCCGGCCTATACCAGTAATACCAGAATGTCCCACTACCGAACAGGCACGAGCGACATGGCGATCGACCCCGCGAGCCCCGTCCCGAAGTACGCGCAGCTCCGGGACCTGTTGCTCGACTGGATCGTGGAGTCCGGCCTGTCCGTGGACGACCCCGTGCCCTCCGAACGGGAACTCGGCACCACCTACGGGCTGTCGCGGATGACCGTGCGCCAGACGATCGACCTGCTGGTGGCCGAGGGCAAGCTGTACCGCGTGCCCGGCAAGGGCACGTTCGTGGCCCGCCCCAAGATCGAGATGGCCCTGGCCCTGGCGTCCTTCACCGAGGACATGCGCACCCGGGGCTTCGTCCCCGGCGCCCGCGACCTCACCCGCCGGGTCGTCCCCGCCGGCGGGAGCACCGCCCGCATGATGGACATCGCGCCCGGCTCCCCCGTCCACCACATCGAACGCCTGCGCACCGCCGACGGCGAGCCCATGGCCGTGGAGCGCTCGAACATCCCGCTGTCGATCGCCCCCCACCTGGACGTCTTCTCGCTCTCGGAGCGCTCGCTGTACGCGATCCTCGAAGAGGAGTTCGGGATCATCCTCGACTCCGGCGAGCAGACCATCGAAGCCGGAATCTGCGAACCCGCCGACGCCAAACTGCTCGGCCTGCCCCCGGGCAGCCCGGTGCTGTCCATGCAGCGGCGCAGCTTCGCCAACGGGCGCTGTGTCGAGTTGGCACGCTCGACCTACCGGGCCGACCGGTACCAGCTCCACTCGCGCCTCGACCCCCGCCTCCCCGGCGGCACCTGACGCCCCGCCTCGGCGGGACCGCACTCCCTGCGCACGCCCCACGTGCACCCGCATCCACCCATCCCGCACGACGTCATGAGAGGACCAGCGGTGACCTCACCATCGACCGCTGACAACAGCGGCATACCCCCGGCGACCACATCCCCTTCACGCGCTCTGGGCATCCTCCAGCGCATCGGCCGCAGCCTGATGCTGCCGATCGCGGTCCTGCCCGCCGCGGCCATCCTGCTGCGGCTGGGCCAGGGCGACATGCTCGGCTCCAACGGCCCCGACCCCGGCGGCCTCGCCGACGTCGCCGGCATGGGCTGGATGATCCCCGTCGCCGGGGTCATCGGCACCGCCGGCGACGCCCTGTTCCAGGCCCTGCCCCTGCTGTTCGCGGTCGGGGTGGCCATCGGCTTCGCCAAGCGCGCGGACGGCTCGACCGCCCTCGCCGCCGTCGTCGGCTACGTGGTCTTCGACCGGGTGAGCAAGTACCTGTTCTTCGAGCGCGGCGGCGAGCTCGGCGAGGCCGTGACCATGGTCAACGCCGACGGCGAGAGCGTCATCAACTGGGGCGTGAAGAACCCCACCGACGTGCTCGGCGGCATCCTGATCGGCATCCTCGCCGCGGTGCTGTGGCAGCGCTACTACCGCATCAAGCTGCCCACCTGGCTCGGCTTCTTCGGCGGGCGGCGGTTCGTGCCGATCATCACCGCGGTCGCCGCCCTGCTGCTGGCCGTGGCCTTCGGCTTCATCTGGCCCTTCGCGGGCGCCGGCATCAACTGGCTCGGCGAGCAGATCATGACGTCGGGCGCGATCGGCGCGGGCGTGTACGGGATGGTCAACCGGCTGCTGCTGCCGTTCGGCCTGCACCACATCGTCAACTCGGTGGTGTGGTTCGTGTTCGGCAGCTACACCGACCCCGCCACCGGCGTGGTGTCCAACGGCGAGATCAACCGCTACCTCGCGGGCGACCCGACCGCGGGCGGCTTCCTCTCCGGGTTCTTCCCGGTGCTGATGTTCGGCCTGCCCGCCGCCGCCCTGGCCATGTGGCGCGCCGCGCACCCCAGCCAGCGCGCCGCGGTCGGCGGCATCATGATCTCGGCGGCGCTCACCGCGTTCGTCACGGGCATCACCGAGCCCATCGAGTTCGCGTTCATCTTCATCGCGCCGGTGCTGTTCGTCGTGCACGTGGTGCTGACCGGTGTCTCCATGGCTCTGCTCAACCTGTTCGACGCCCACTTGGGCTTCGGGTTCTCCGCGGGCCTGATCGACCTGGTGCTCAACGCGGGCAAGTCCAACACCACGGGGCTGGGATGGATCCTGGGCCTGGGCGTGGTCTACTTCGTGCTCTACTACGCCATCTTCTATTTCCTGATCACCAAGATGAACCTGCCCACTCCGGGCCGCGAGCCCATCGAGGAGAAGCCCTCGGTGGCCGCCGCGGACAGCGTCGCCACCGGGGGGTCCGCCTCCGGTTCGGCGAAGAAGGACGGCGGGCCGCCACCGGCGTCCTGACCGGCCATCCGGCGGGGTGCGGCCCGATGGGCCGCACCCCGCCGGGGTGTCCGGCCCCGTCCGTCGGACCCGTCGCGGACAATGCGCGATATGAACAGATCAGCGGAGCAGCGGCACCACGCCCTCGACTACATCGAGTTCTCGGTCACCGACCTGGAGGAGGCCAAGCGCTTCTACACCAAGGCGTTCGGGTGGCGGTTCAACGACTACGGCCCCATGTACGCGGGGATCCAGGGCCCCGACGGCGGCGAGGTCGGCGGACTCAACCCGAACGGCGGGGCGCGCGGCGGCAGCCCCTTCGTCCTGCTCTTCTCCACCGACCTCGACCGGTCCGTCGAGGCCGTGACCCGCGCCGGCGGACGCATCGTGAAGGAGCCCTACGCCTTCCCGGGCGGGCGGCGCTTCCACTTCGCCGATCCCAGCGGCAACGAACTGGGGGTCTTCGCGGAGTCCTAGGACCAGGGCCGGCCGGGGGCCGGGGTGCGGCCGCTCCGCACCCCGGTTATCCGATGGCCGTTCCCGCTCCCGTCCGGCAGAATCGCGGCGTCACGTGAGGCGACGGGAAGACGGGAAGGCACCATGGGATGACCGCTTCGAGGGCCGCCATCGGCCGGAAGGACCTCGAGCCGTCCGGCGGCCCTACCCCCGTAGCCCGCTCAGCCCGCGGGGCGTCCATGCGGCCCCGGCAGCGCTGAGGGGCCCGCTTGCGCGGGCCCCTCAGCGTCGGGTCAGTGCCGGACGTGTGGTCCGGGAACCGGCGTTATGCCTTGTTCTTCGGGTCGCCGTGGCACTTCTTGTACTTCTTGCCCGAGCCGCAGGGGCACGGGGCGTTGCGCGCGGCACCGGCGAACTCGTCGGTCTCGGACTCCGTGCGCTTCTCGACCTCGCCGCTCTCGCCCGGGGCCGAGTACTGGAGCCGGGTCGGGCGGCCGGCGCCGAAGCCGGGCACCACGACGTCGGCCGCGGACTCGGCCGGGTCGCCGGCCTTGGCGTCGGCGGTGTCGGCCGTGTCGTCCTCGGTGCCGCCGGCCTTGCCGGACTCCTCGGCCGCGGCATCGGCCTCGGCCTTCGCGGCGGCGGCCTCCTCGCCGGTGTCCTCGGGCGTACCGGGCTCGGCCGGGCCGGTCTCGATCACCGCGCTCGTGGCGGCGGCGGTCGCGGCGGCGCCGGCGGCCGTGATCCCCTGGCCCGCGGGCTTGCCGTTGACCTGGACCTCGACGTTGAAGAGGTAGCCGACGGACTCCTCCTTGATGGACTCCAGCATCTCCTGGAACATGTCGAAGCCCTCGCGCTGATACTCGATCAGCGGGTTGCGCTGCGCCATGGCCCGCAGGCCGATGCCCTGCTGGAGGTAGTCCATCTCGTACAGGTGCTCACGCCACTTGCGGTCCATGACCTGGAGGATCACCCGGCGCTCGACCTCGCGCATGGCGTCGGAGCCGATCTCCTCCTCGCGGCGCTCGTAGGCCGCGGCGGCGTCCTCGCGGACGTGCTGGGACAGGATCTCCGGCGTGAGCGAGCCGAGGTCGCCGCCGATGTCGTCGATCAGCTCATCGGCGGTGAAGCTGATCGGATAGACCTGCTTGAACGCCTTCCAGAGCTTGTCGAGGTCCCACTCGGAGGAGTCGCCTTCGGCCGTGGCCAGCTTGACGTAGCCCTCCAGCACCTCGTCCATCATGCCGCCCACCTGGTCGCGCAGGTCGGCGCCTTCGAGGACCTTGCGGCGCTCGGCGTAGATCACCTTGCGCTGCCGGTTGAGGACCTCGTCGTACTTGAGGACGTTCTTGCGGATCTCGAAGTTCTGCTGCTCGACCTGGCCCTGCGCCGACTGGATGGCCTTGCTGACCACACCGGACTCGATCGGCTGGTCGTCGGGGATGTTCAGCCGGTCGTAGATCAGCTCGACCCGGGCGCTGTTGAACAGCCGCATCAGGTCGTCTTCGAGCGAGAGGTAGAAGCGCGAGGTGCCGGGGTCGCCCTGGCGGCCGGAACGGCCGCGCAGCTGGTTGTCGATGCGGCGCGACTCGTGGCGCTCGGTGCCGAGCACGTAGAGGCCGCCGGCCTCCACCACCTGCTCGTGCTCGCTCTCGACCTCCTGCTTGGCCTTGTCCAGCGCCTCGGGCCAGGCCGCCTCGTACTCCTCGGGGGTTTCGAGCGGCTGGAGGCCCCGCGCCTGGAGCTCTTCGTCGGCCATGATCTCGGGGTTGCCGCCGAGCATGATGTCGGTACCGCGGCCGGCCATGTTGGTGGCCACGGTGACCCCGCCGAGCTTGCCCGCGCGCGCGATGATCGACGCCTCGCGGGCGTGGTTCTTCGCGTTCAGGACCTCGTGGGCGATGCCGCGCCGCTTGAGCATCTTCGACAGCAGCTCGGACTTCTCGACGCTCGTGGTGCCGACCAGCACCGGCTGGCCCTCGGCGTTGCGCTCGGCGATGTCGTCGACGACCGCCTCGAACTTGGCCTCTTCACCCTTGTAGACGATGTCCTTCTCGTCGCCGCGGATCATCGGCTTGTTCGTGGGGATCGGAACGACGCCGATCTTGTAGGTCTGGCTGAACTCCGCCGCCTCCGTGGTGGCGGTACCGGTCATGCCCGCCAGCTTGTCGTAGAGGCGGAAGTAGTTCTGGAGGGTGACCTTGGCGAGGGTCTGGTTCTCGTCCTTGATCCGCACCTTCTCCTTGGCCTCGATGGCCTGGTGCATGCCCTCGTTGTAGCGGCGGCCCCGCAGGACGCGGCCGGTGAACTCGTCGACGATGAGCACTTCGCCGTCTTTGACGATGTACTCCTTGTCTCGCCGGTAGAGCTCCTTCGCCTTCAGCGAGTTGTTCAGGAAGCTGATGAGCGGGGTGTTGACGGACTCGTAGAGGTTCTCGATGCCGAGCCAGTCCTCGACCTTGGCGACGCCGGCCTCGGTGATCCCGACCGTGCGGTTCTTCTCCTCGACCTCGTAGTCGGTGTCGCGGCGCAGGCGGGGGGCGATCTTGGCGAATTCGGCGTACCACCGCGAGTTCTGCTCGGCGGGGCCGCTGATGATCAGCGGCGTTCTGGCTTCGTCGATGAGGATGGAGTCGACCTCGTCGACGATGGCGAACGAGTGCTCGCGCTGCACGGTCTCGGCGAGCGAGAGCGCCATGTTGTCGCGCAGGTAGTCGAAGCCGAATTCGTTGTTCGTGCCGTGGGTGATGTCGGCCTGGTAGGCGGCCCGGCGGTCGGCCTTCGACATGTCGGGGGAGATGACGCCGACTTCGAGGCCCAGGAACTGGTAGATGCGGCCCATGTTCTCGGCGTCGCGCCTGACCAGGTAGTCGTTCACGGTGATGACGTGGACGCCCTTGCCCGCCAATGCGTTCAGGTAGACCGCGAGGGTGGCGGTCAGGGTCTTGCCCTCACCGGTCTTCATCTCCGCGATGTTGCCGAAGTGGAGGGCGGCTCCGCCCATGAGCTGGACGTCGAAGTGCCGCTGGCCCAGCGTGCGCTTGGCGGCTTCGCGCACCGTGGCGAAGGCTTCGGGCAGCAGGTCGTCCAGAGACTCGCCGTCCTTGTGCCGCTCGCGGTATTCATCGGTGAGTTCGCGCAGCTCGGCGTCGCTGAGGTCGACGAAGTCGTCCTCGATCGAATTGGTCTGGTCCTTCAGCTTTTTGAGCTTGCGCAGGATCTTTCCTTCGCCCGCGCGGAGGACCTTGTCGAGTATGCCTGGCACTTCCTATGCGCTCCTCGCAGTACTGGGCCCGCGTCCGGAGGCGGGACGGATCCTTGACCCCCAGCTTTCCATCGTAGGCGAGCCTATTGCCTCAATGGCCCCCGGCGCCTCTCCGCGCGAACCGCATGTGGACAGGTCGCGGAGGAGCACGGGTTCAACCCCCCGCTCTCGGGTATTGGCGGTCGAGACGTACAAATGTAGCCGTCCGGTATCGGGGGGTGCCGATCATGGCCGACACCGACCGCAACGATCCGAATACCTTCATCCGCGGGTACCAGGCCGAGGGCGGGATGTGGGCGCCCACCACCACCCACCGCGGCCGCGCGGGGTCCTGGGTGGCCGTCGCCCTGATGATCGGCGGGTTCGCGCTCGCCGGGGTGTCACTCGTGCTCGGCCCCGCCTGGGGGCTGCTGATCGCCGGCGCGGTGCTGATGGCGATCGGCGGGATCGTGAGCCTCACGACCGACATCTTCACTGACGTGGTGCTGGACGACCCGCGCCGCGAAACGGAGGAGAAGCACTCGACGCCGCTGCACCGCATCAAGCGACACCAGCGGGTGCGCCGAGCCGAGGAGCCTGCGCCGGAGTCGGCGGAATCGGCGGGAACCTCCGGGGCCGAGGGTACGGCCGACGCGGCGAAGACCACGCGAACCGCCGCGGAGCGGCGTCCCGGCGCCGGAGGCCGCTGAAGCCGCCTCCGGCGCCGCGGGGACCGGCGACGGTCAGTCGACCAGTCGGAGGACGCCGTAGCTGAAGCCCCGCCGCCGGTAGACGACGCTGGGGGAGTCGCGGTCCTCGTCGTGGAAGAGGTAGAAGTCGTGGCCGACGAGTTCCATCTCCATCAGGGCCTGGTCGATGGTCATCGGCTTCGCGGAATGGAACTTCTCGCGCACGACGTGCGGCGCGGTGCCCTGGGTGTCGAGTTCGACGAACTCATCGGCGAAGCGGCCGTCGACCTCGGCGCCGTCGAACTCGGCGGACTCATCTGCGCCCGGTGACGGCGCCGGGGGCGCGGCCACGGGTCCCAGGCCGTCGACACCGAGGTCGGCGGTCGCCGCCGCGACGGAGACGGGGGCGCGGTTGCCCTTGCCCGGCTTCTTGCGGTCGGCGGCCTTGCGCAGGCGCGCCTCGATGCGGTCCAGTGCCTGGTCCAGGGCGTTGTAGCGGTCGTCCGAGGATGCCTCGCTGCGGACGACGGGGCCGGCGGAGCGGATGGTCAGCTCGACCCGCTCACGCTGGTCGGCGAGCCTGGGGTTGCGCTCCTTGGACACCTCCACGTCGATCACCATGCCCTGCCGCTCCCACTTGGAGAGCTTCCCGAGCTTGTTCTCGACGTGCTGCCGGAATCTGTCTCCGACACCGGTGCGCCGACCCTTGACGATGATGTCCACAAGACCCCCTTCATCGCGTCACCGCCGCATAGCGGCGGCCTGCTCTGATCTGCCCGTCGCCGTCGGCGACGGGCGGCATTTCGCCGGTTCCTCCTCTCCTCGGCCGCGACCCGGGTGGCGGCCCGTGTGCGAGTTGGGAGGGGTGTATACCCACGTTGCCAGGCGCCACGCCTCGCGCACTGAGGGAACAGGGGAGAGCGCCGGCAGCGGCCGGGCCGAGGAGCGCCGAACGGCGGAGAAGGCTCCTGCCTTGACGCGTCCCCGCAGGTCGGGCGGGCAGCACCGAGCGTGCCTGTCGGGCGCCGGCGGTGGCTGGACTGAGGAGCGGTGTGCGACCGAGGAACGAGGGAGCGCACCGCGACGAGGACTGTTTCCCCGGACCGGCTCCGCCTTGAGGGCGCCCCGCAGGCTGAGCGGGGAGCGCCGAGCACGCCTGTGGGGCGCCGGCGGTGGCTGGACTGAGGAGCGGTGTGCGACCGAGGAACGAGGGAGCGCGCCGCGACGAGGGAAGCCGCCGCCTTGAGGGCGCCCCACAGGCTGAGCGGGGAGCACAGACCACCACAGGCCGACGCCCGGGTTCGGGCATGTCGGCCTGCTCGTGGATGGACATGTCACCCGCCCGGCCGACCTGGTCTTCGTCCCCACATCCGCCTGCTGAGGGTCTCGCCGCGCTTTTGTGCGACTACTGCCCTTCTCCCGGCCGGGAGGGACATCGGATCCCTCCGCGGGGCAGGGCTTACCTCTAAGCCGCACCGTGATCGGTCGACGAAAAGTCGCCTTACGTGGGCCGTTTCGCCTGCGGCTGGCATCGGCTTGCCGAACTGGTGCCCCCGCGATGGGGACACGACCTCCGGCGCAACCACGGACCCGGGCGGGTGCCATGTCCTGAACGCTAACCCGAGATGCGGCGGATGTCAGGTGCCGATCCACCGGGCATCTCGCGGAAAGCGTCCGATCGCCCCCACACATCACCGGAGGTAGAGGACCCCGGACCACCGGGTAAAACCTTTTTGACGGTCCGCGGTCGAACGGGGGCGTTCCTCCGGCCAACGTCGAGGTTACCGGCGATCGGCGAGTACAGCGGCGCCGACCACGTCTTTTCCGGCCTCGCGCAGCGCGCGGGCGGCCTCGGCGAGGGTGGCGCCGGTGGTCAGGATGTCGTCGACCACCACCACGGGTCCCGCGATCGCGGCCGCTGACCGCGGGCACACCTCCAGCGCCCCGGCGAGGTTGGCCCGGCGGTGCTCGCGCCCCAATCCGACCTGGTCGGCCACGCGCCGCCGGTGGCGCAGTGCGGGCACCACACGCGGGCGCGCGGGCCCGGCCCGCGCCGCCGCGCAGGCGAGCAGCAGTACGGGGTCGTACCCGCGCCGGCGCCGCGCCCTGGCGCGCGGTGCCACCGGGACCAGCACGAATCCGGGATGCCCGCCGGAGGCCCGGGCGACCGCCCCGGCCAGGCGGGCGCCGAGCGGCCCCGCGAGGGCGCGGGCGTGCCGCTCCTTGAACGCGAGCAGCAGTGTTCGATCGCGACCGGTGTACGGCCCGGCCGCCCACACCGGCGGGCAGCCCGGGCGCGGCCGGCACCGGCGCGGCGGACGACCGGCCAGGTCCCGCGCACACGCGGCGCACAGCGGAGTCCCCGGAGCCGCGCACCCGGCGCAGGCCTCCCCCAGGACGAGATCGGCCAGCGCGGACCCGGCACGCACCAGAAGCGCACCCGCGGCGACGACAGCGGAGGAAACCCCGGCGAACACGCCGGCGACGACGGAGACCATGGAGACGGCGATGGCGACGGCCGAGGCGACCCCGGCGGGCGGCTTTCCCATGCCCCCAGCCTGACCGCCTCCGCGACCGCCCACCAGCCCGATTTCCCCGGCTGTGGACGACCCGTCGGGCGGGTCAGCCCGGGTAGACGGGGTTGGTGCCGTCGCCGGCGCGCTGCCAGCTGATGCGGTCGTTGGTGAGCCAGATCTGGTCGTCCTCGGAGCTGGAGAGGAGCGGGCGGCCCGGTGCGGCCGAGATCGCGGTCATGTCGGCGCCCGACGGGGCGCCCGCGCTGGTGGTCTCCGTGCTGCCGTCGAGCGACACCAGGAATCCCTGGTCGGCGTCGCGGTCCTTGCGTCCGAGGGCGACGAGCTGGTCGCCGCCGCGCCAGGCGACGTCGGAGACGTCGCGCAGCTCGCGCGCCAGCGGCAGGAAGCCCCCCGCCGCCACGGTGCCGTCGTCGCGGTGCACGATGCGCCCGACCATCAGCCGGCCGCCGTCGTCCCCGGAGTCGCGGCCGACGACCGCCAGCCGGGTGCCGTCGCGCGATACCCGCACCTGCGTGACCAGAGTGCCGCTCAGCTCCGGCACGTCCACCTCCACCGGGTCGGTGCCGCCGTGCAGCAGCCATAGCCTGGTGCCCAGGCGCGGTTCGGCCCGGGTCGACGGGCTCGCGCCGGACTCCGGCACGGGGGTGGGGTCGTCGCCGCTGCGCTCGGTGTCCTCCTCGACGGCCTGGGCATCCTCCTCGCGCGCCGCGGCGGCGTCCTCGGAGACGTCCTCGGCCGCCCACAGGTCGCCGTAGGCGTCCCAGGACAGGGAGGTGTACTCACCGCCCGAGAGCACCGGCACGTACTCGCCGCCCTCCTCGGTCCGGCTGACGACGACCTCCCCGCGCCCGGCCCGGATGCCGGCCACGTGCCGCTCGTCCAGGTCGACCGCGTGCTGCTCCAACGGGGTGTCGCCCGCTCCGGGGGCCCCGCCGACCCGCCGCTCCTCCGGCATGGTGTCCTGCTGCCCCGGGCTCAGCGCCCACAGCTGGGAGTCGCGGACGAAGTAGGCGTTGAGGTCGTTGTCCGCCCCCGCGGGGTCGACGGTGTCCCACTGGCCGCCGGTGATCAGGTCGTCGCCGTTCGCGCCCGGCAGATCGACCTCCTCGCCGTCGATGCGCAGCGACAGCTCCTCGACCTCCGGCAGCTGCTTGAGCGTCCACACCAGCTGTGCGGCCATGCCGAACCGGTTCTCGGTGCCCCCGGGGGCGGAGCCGAGCTCGACCGTGACGCGGCCGGAGTCGTAGGCGACATCGGCGCCGGTGCCGTCGCCGAAGGCGGAGTCCACCGCCGGGTCCAGCCAGTCCGTCGGACCGCCGACCAGCATCTTCACCAGCCGGGTGGCGAGGTTGTCGCTGCCGACCGGGAGGAAGACGGGGTCGGGCACCAGCCGGGAGCGGTCGGCGTTGAAGTAGTACAGGTTCAGCGGCCGGTAGGCGAGTTCGACGTCGCGACGGCTGAGGATCAGCGAGTCGGGCAGGTCGGTGATCCGCCACTCGCCCTCGCCGTCGCGGGCGAGCCGGTAGGTGGCGTCGATCATCTGCCCGGCGTCGGCGGGGATGTACTGCCCGCTGCCGTCGATGGCGGCGACCCGGCTGCTGCGCAGCCGCACGGTGGCGGTCTCGCCGTCGGCGGCGGTGTCGGCGTCGACCGCGACGGCGTCCATGTCCTCGTAGACGAGCACGTCGCCGTCGGGCGCCCAGTCGGCCTGGCGCCCGGAGCTGAGGTACTCCCTGGCGGTGCCGTGGTTGTCGGTGAAGCTGCCCATGCCCTTGAGGAATCCGCGGACCAGGCCCTCTTCGCCCACTCCGGGCTGGGGTCCCGCGGGCAGCATGCGCACGTAGCTGCCGTAGGGGTCGGTGGTGTCGCCGCTGCCCGAGCCCTGGGTGACGGCGCCGCCGCTGGGCACCGTGGCGCACGCGGACAGGGTGAGGGCGAGCAGCGCCGCGGTGGGCGCGACCGCTCTGGACGTGGTCACAAAGCCTCCCCGGCCTGCGGCCGTGCGATGTCGGGGTCGCCGATGACGGCGGCGAACCCCGGCCTCGTCCGGCCGATGGCCATCTCGGGCGGGGCGAGCGGCAGCGGCGACCCGCGCAGCTCCTTGCCCGCCTTGCGCGGCAGCGACAGCCGGAACTGCGAGCCCTTGCCCGGCATGCCCCACGCCTGGAGCCAGCCGCCGTGCAGCAGCGCGTCCTCCTTGGCGATCGACAATCCCAGCCCCGTGCCGCCGGTGGTGCGGGCGCGCGCGGGGTCGGCGCGCCAGAACCGGTCGAAGCAGAGGTGCTCCTCGCCCTCCTTCAGGCCCACGCCGAAGTCGCGCACGGCCACCGCGATGGCGTCGCGGTCGCCCGCCGCGGTCACGATGACGTCCTTGCCCTCGCTGTGCTCGATCGCGTTGACGACCAGGTTGCGCAGGATGCGGTTGATCCGGCGGGAGTCGTATTCGGCGACGCAGGGGTCGGCGGGCAGCCGCAGCACGACCTTGATGCCCCGCCTCTCGGCGATCTGCTCGGCGTCGCCGACCGCCTTCATCACGGCGTGGCGGATGTCGCCCGACTCCAGCGCCAGGGTGGCCGCGCCCGCGTCGTGCCGGCTGATCTCCAGCAGGTCGGCGAGGAGCTCCTCGAACCGCTCCAGCTGGCTCTGGAGCAGCTCCACCGAGCGGCCCATGGTGGGGTCGAGCTCGTCGCGGTCCTCGTAGAGCAGGTCGCCGGCCATGCGGATGGTGGTCAGCGGGGTGCGCAGCTCGTGGGAGACGTCGGAGACGAACTGGCGCTGCACCTTGGACAGCTCCTCCAGCTCGTGGATCTTCTCCTGGAGGGTGCCCGCCATGTCGTTGAAGGACATGGCGAGGCGGGCGAGGTCGTCCTCGCCGCGGACCTTCATGCGCTCGGAGAGGTCGCCCGATGCCAGCTGCTCGGCCGACCCCGCCGCCAGCCGTACGGGGATGACCACCTGGCGGGTGACGATGTAGGCCACGACGACGAGCAGGATGACCAGGGCGGACCCGACGAACACGACGGTGTTCTGCACCAGGTCCAGCATCTGCTGCTCGTGGTCGAGCGGGAACAGGTAGTACAGCTCGTAGGCGTGCGACATGCGCGCGCCCACGGCGAGCCCGGGCTCGCGGCTGTCGCCGCGGATGATCTCGGTGTAGGTGACGTACTGCTGTTCGAGTTCCAGGCTGGACCCGACGTCGTCGCGCAGCCGCCGCGGGACGCTGGCCTCGTCGACGGTCGCGTACCCGCTGAGGCCGCCGACGTCGGGCAGGATGACCACCTCGTACAGCCCGGTGGTGCCGCTGCTCTGGCTCAGCTCCTCGGTGATCTGGGCGAGCCGGCCGTCGGGGTCGGACGCCTGGTCGCCGTCCTGGAGGGCGTTGACCGCCGCGGTGAGCCCGGCCTTGTGGTCGTTGAGCGCGGCGGTGCGCTTGGCCTCCAGGAGCCCGGTGAGCACCTGCTGGACGAGGAAGAACCCCAGAACGGCGGTGACCAGAGCGGAGATGAGCAGCGTGGTGGTGACCACCCGCAACTGCAGCGAGCGGCGCCAGCGGGAGTGCACGCCGCGCACGAGCCCGCGTGCGGCGCGCTGGGCCGCCAGGTAGCCGCTCAGCAGCAGCCCGACCGCGTTCTGCCAGCGCGACGCGGCGGCGCCCTCGGCCTCGCCAGGGTTCGCCGCTCGCGCGCCGCTGTCGGACGCGCCCGCTGTACCGGTACCGATCAGGCGGTACCGGCCTTGTAGCCGACCCCCCGTACGGTCACGACGACCTCAGGGTGTTCGGGGTCCTTCTCGATCTTCGCCCGCAGCCGCTGCACGTGCACGTTGACCAGGCGGGTGTCGGCGGCGTGCCGGTAGCCCCAGACCTGCTCCAGCAGGACCTCGCGGGTGAAGACCTGGCGCGGCTTGCGTGCCAGTGCCACCAGGAGGTCGAACTCCAGCGGGGTGAGGCTGATCGGCTCGCCTTCGCGGCGCACCGAGTGCCCGGCGACGTCGATGGTGATGTCGCCGATCTGGAGCACCTCGGGCGCGGGCTCCTCGGTGCGGCGCAGCCGCACGCGGACCCGGGCCACGAGCTCCTTGGGCTTGAACGGCTTGACGATGTAGTCGTCGGCACCGGATTCCAGGCCGAGGACGACGTCGACGGTGTCGCTCTTCGCGGTGAGCATCACGATCGGCACGCCGGATTCGGCGCGGATCTGGCGGCAGACGTCGATGCCGTCGGCCCCGGGCAGCATGAGGTCGAGCAGCACGAGGTCGGGCTTGGTCTCGCGGAATGCCTCTAGCGCTTTGTCGCCGTCGTGCACGAATGAGGGCTCGAAGCCTTCGCCTCTGAGGACGATGCCCAACATTTCGGCGAGAGCGAGGTCGTCGTCGACGACCAGTACGCGTCCCTTCATCGATGTATCCGGCGCGGGTCCGCCCCCGTGACGGGTGGCGGCTGCGCGCCTGCTCCTTTCCGGACACTCAAGCGGCGAAAACTGCGATCTGTTCTCCGGGGTCCCGCCAGGGAACCGTCCTCCCGGCCCAACCTTGCCATCATTTGCCGTGGGGAGTTCATCGTTCGTTCGGCCGCCCCCCGTGTGAGCCACCGGACCGCCGCGGCGGCGGAGCCGTCCTCCCTGGCCAGGTCCCCTGGGACAGACTGCCGCCTGGGTCGCCGCCCGTCCAGAGCAGATTGATCACTCTGTGCACGCGACACGGTCGGTCGATATCCGAAAGCATACAAAAGGAACGAACGCAATCGGTGACCTGATACGCGACCAAATCCGGGCGCGGGACCGCAACGCCCGCCAGTAGGTTGATCTCGAATAGCGTGGGCACCCAACGGACCCGAGCCGACGCACCACGGAGGACCGATGACGCAGGACGACGGCCAGGAACGGCGCGAACCGGACCGGTCGCCGGAGCCCGGCGCGGACGGCCCCGCCGCCGCGGGCGCCGCGCCGTCGTCGTGGGCGGTCCCCGGCGGCGGGGCACCGGAGCCGCCGCCATCGGGGTGGGCGGCACCGGGCGCCGGGCCCGGCCACGACCAGGGCCACGGCTACGGACAGCAAGGCCACACTCAAGGTCAGGGGTACCCGCAGGAGCACGGCTACGGGCAGCCGGGGTACGGACAGCAGGGACCGGCGCCCGGACAGGGGCAGGGACCGTACCCCGGGCAGGGCCCCGGCCCGGCGTTCGCCCCTCCCTCCGGCTACGCTCCCCCCGGCCCGGGCGGGCCGGGGGGCTACGCGCCCCCGGGCCACGGCCCCCACCCCGGGTACGGGCCGCCCGGGTACGGCGCCGCCCCGCCGGGCTACGGCCAGCCCGCGGCCCCCCGACCCGGGATCGTCGCCCTGCGCCCCCTCACCCTCGGCGACATCTTCAACGGCGCCTTCGGCTACATCCGCAACAACCCCAAGGCCACCCTTGGGATGACCACGGTCATCGTGGCCCTCGTCAGCCTGCTGCCCGCCGTCGGAGCGGGGTCCCTGATCAGCGACTACACGGCGTGGCTCGAAGAGCCCCCCATACCGGCCGGGGAGGACGACGGCGTTTTCCCGATGTCGCCCTTCACCCTGGCGACGCAGTTCGGCGGGTCCATCCTCAGCTTCGTCGGGTCGGCGGTCCTCACCGGTCTCCTGGCGGCCGTGGTCGGCCTGGCGGTACTCGGACGCAAGCTCACCGCCGCCGAGGCGTGGGCGGCCGCGAAGCCCCGGCTGGGCGCGGTCCTGGGCGTCGCCGTCCTGCTGTTCCTGCTCGGCACGGCCTCGGTCGCCCTCTTGGTCGGCGTGATCGTCGGGGCGATCGCCCTGGCCGTCGCGCTGACCATCTGGATCGGTGTCGTCGCCGGCATCCTCGGGCTCGTCGCCTGGGCCGCCGCCAACGTCTGGATCTACGTCCGCACCAGCATGGCCATGCCCGTGACGGTCCTCGAACGCATCGGCCCCGGAAGCGCCCTGGCCCGGTCCTGGCGGCTCACCCGGCGCGGGTGGTGGCGCGTGTTCGGCATCCTGCTCCTCGCGTCGTTCCTCGGCAACGCCGTGGCGAGCGTGCTGTCGGGCCCGTTCTCCATCCTCGGCGGGGTGGCCGACGTGTTCATCGAAAGCCGCGCGGTGGCCGATACCGCCTACGCGGCGGCGGTGTTCCTGGGATCGGTGATCGCCGGGACCGTCACCACCCCCTTCATCACCGGCGTGACCACGCTGCTCTACGTCGACCTGCGCATGCGGCGCGAGGGGCTGGACCTCCGGCTCCAGGCCGCGGCGCAGTCCGGCGCGCACGCCGGCCCCGAGATCTACCTGCCCGGCCCGCCGGCGCCCGCCGGCCCGCCGCCCGGGTACCCGCAGCAGGCCGGGCCCGGCGGCCCCGTCCCCGGGGCGCCCGCGTGACGGGCCGCGACGAAGGGGCCCGCCTGGCCCGCGAGGAGCTGAGCGACCCCGTTTACAACGAGGCCGAGCCCGGCCTGCTCGACCGGATCTACGCCATGGCCATGGAGTGGCTCCAAGAGCTCGTCCGGGCCGCGAACGAGTCGGTGCCCGGCGGCTGGTGGGTCCTCGGGCCCCTCCTCGCGCTGTTCGCGGTGCTGCTGATCGCGCTGATCGTCTACATGCGGCCCGCGCGGCGCGCCCGGCTCGCGGCCGTCATCGACACCGGGGCCGCGCTCACCGCCGGCGACCACCGCGCCGCCGCCGATCGCCACGCCGCAGCGGGCGAATACGGACCCGCGGTCCGCGAGCGCCTGCGCGCCATCACCCGCGACCTCGAGGACCGCGCCATCATCACCCCGCGCCCCGGGCGGACGGCGACCGAACTGGCCACCGAGGCATCGGCGGCGCTGCCCGCCGGGCACGAGGGGCTGACGGCCGCCGCCCGCGCGTTCAACGACATCGCCTACGGCCAGCGTCCCGCCACCGCCGACGACGACCGGCTGCTGCGCGACCTCGACCGGCTGCTGCGCGGCAGCAGCCCCGTG
The DNA here is from genome assembly GCF_042653925.1 of Nocardiopsis mangrovi. Lineage (NCBI taxonomy): Bacteria > Bacillati > Actinomycetota > Actinomycetes > Streptosporangiales > Nocardiopsidaceae > Nocardiopsis > Nocardiopsis mangrovi. The sequence goes on along the minus strand of NZ_JBHSFQ010000006.1, from coordinate 157,992 downwards.
CGCACGGGGGCGGGCACCTGATGGCCGCGACCGCTCCCCCCGCTTCCCCGCCGGCCGCACCCGAGAGCGGCTCCGCACCCGTCTCGGCCCGCCCCGCCGACCTGTGGCGGCGCGCCCGCGGCCCAATCGCCGCCCTCCTCGGCCTGGCGGTCGTGGCCGTGCTGGTCTCGATCGGCGCCCAGCGCCCGCCCGAGGGGGTCCTCGAACCCGAAGGCCCGAATCCCGAAGGGGCACGCGCCCTGGTGCAGATCCTGGAGGGCCAGGGGGCCGACGTCACCATCGCCCGCGACGCCGCGGCGGCCGCCGACGCCCTCACCGACAGGTCCGTTCTGGTCCTGGCGTTCTCCCACCGGCTGACCGCCGAGCAGCTCGACGACCTCGCGCGGGCCCCCGGAGACCGGCTGCTCGTCCAGCCCAGCGGACCGGCCCTGGACGCGCTGGCCCCCGGTGTCGAGGTGGCCGCCCGCGCCGACGCGGGCACGCTCGACCCCGGCTGCGACCTGCCCGCCGTGCGCGCCGCCGGCCCCGCCGACCTCGGCGGCGAGCTGTACTCCGCACCCGGCGGCGACGGCTGCTACCCGGCCGCCGACGACGGCGACCTCGGCGGCGGGGGCGAGACCGGCGGCGACGCGCTGGTCCGGGTCACCGCCGATTCCAGCGCGACCATGACGGTCATCGGCACCGGCGCGACAACGGTCATCGGCACCGGCGCCCCCCTGACCAACGAGCACCTGGCCGACGAGGGCAACGCGGCTCTCGCCCTCAACCTGATCGACGGCCGCGACGTCGTCTGGCTGCTCCCCGACGTCGCCGTCCCCGAGGGCCAGGCGAGCCTGCCGGAGCTGCTGCCCCTGTCGCTGCGGTACGCGGTGCTGCCGCTGGGCGCCGCCCTGCTGCTGCTCGCCTTCTGGCAGGGCCGGCGGCTGGGCCCGCTGGTCACCGAGCGCCTGCCGGTCGTGGTCCGCGCATCGGAGACCACCGAGGGGCGGGCCGGGCTCTACGCCGCGCGGCGCGCCCGGGACCGCGCCGGCGCCGCACTGCGCGAGGGCCTGATCGGCCGGGTGCGGCCCGCGCTGGGCCTGGGCCCGGACGCCGCGCCCGAGACGGTCGTCGACGCGCTGGCCCAGCGCACCGGCGGCGACCCCGCCGCGCTGGGCGCCCTGCTGTACGGTCCGCGCGAGGGCGCCGGCGCCGACGCCTACACCGCGGACGATGACGGGCTCGTGCGGCTCGCCGACGACCTCGACCGCCTTGAGAGCCGCCTGCGGTGAGGGCACGGGCACAGGCGCCTCCCGGCCGCCGGCCGCCACCGGGCCGCGGTGTCGCCCGGCACCGCGCCGCACCACCACGATCCAGCACAACGGAGAACGCGAAAGAGGTAGTTCCGACGTGACCGCCTTCACCGAGCAGGGGCCCGCCCCGGAGCAGGCCCGCGCCGCGCTGACCGCGCTGCGCGACGAGGTCGCCAAGGCCGTCGTCGGCCAGCACGAGACCGTCACCGGGCTGGTCGTGGCGCTGCTGTGCCGCGGCCACGTCCTGATGGAGGGGGTGCCGGGCGTCGCCAAGACGCTCCTCGTCCGGGCCGTCTCCGCCGCCCTGGCCCTGGACCACAAGCGCGTGCAGTTCACCCCCGACCTGATGCCCGGGGACGTCACCGGGTCCATGGTCTACGACGCCCGCACCGCGAAGTTCGAGTTCCACGAGGGCCCGGTCTTCACCAACCTGTTCCTGGCCGACGAGATCAACCGCACCCCGCCCAAGACGCAGGCGGCGCTGCTGGAGGCCATGGAGGAGCGGCAGGTGACCATCGACGGCCGGCCCACCGCGCTGCCCGACCCGTTCGTCGTGGCCGCCACCCAGAACCCCGTTGAGTACGAGGGCACCTACCCGCTGCCCGAGGCCCAGCTCGACCGGTTCCTGCTCAAGCTGGTCGTGCCGCTGCCCGAGCGCCAGGACGAGGTCGGCATGCTGTCGCGGCACGCGGCCGGGTTCGACCCCGGCGACCTCGCCGCCGCCGGGGTCCGGCCGGTGGCCGGCGCCGAGGACCTGCGCGCGGCCCGCGAAGCCGTGGGCGCGACCCGGGTGGCGCCCGAGGTGCTGGGCTACATCGTGGACGTCTGCCGGGCCACCCGCCACTCGCCGTCGCTCCAGCTCGGCGCGTCGCCGCGCGGCGCGACCGCGCTGCTGCGCACCAGTCGCGCGTGGGCGTGGCTGTCGGGCCGGGACTACGTCACCCCCGACGACGTGAAGGCGCTGGCCAAGGCGACGCTGCGGCACCGCATCGCCCTGCGCCCGGAGGCGGAGCTGGAGGGGGCCAGTACCGACGGCGTCCTCGACGGCGTCCTCGCCTCGGTGGCGGTCCCGCGCTGAAACCTGGTGCGGCGCCGAGCCGTCCGGGCCGCGGACGGCCGGGGCGCACCGCCCGCACCCCCGAACCCCACACGCACCAGGAACAGGAAACGGACGGCAGGGCATGGCGATCACGGGCCGAGCGGTACTCGCGGCGTTCGCGGGCATGCTGGTGGTGCTCCTCGCCGGTTCGGCGGCCATAGCGGTCGCGTGGACGGTGCTCGGCGTCCTCGCCGCGGCGATCGCCGTCGATGTCGCGCTCGCGCCCAGCCCGCGCCGGGTCACTCTGGAGCGCGACGGGGACACCTCGATCCGGCTCGGTGAGACCGCCCGCGTCGCGCTGTTCGTGGGCAACCCGGCGCGGCGCGCGCTGCGCGGCCTGGTGCGCGACGCATGGGCCCCGAGCGCGGGGGCGCTGCCGCGCACGCACACCGTCGCCGTCCCGGGCGGAGAACGCCGCCGCCTGGAGACCGAGCTGACCCCGCAGCGGCGGGGCGACCAGCACGCCGCGGGGGTCACCGTGCGCAGCCTCGGCCCGCTGGGGCTGGCCGCGCGCCAGTGCACGCACACGGTGCCGTGGAGCATCCGGGCGCTGCCGCCCTTCCACAGCCGCCGCCACCTGCCCGGCAAGATCTCCCGGCTGCGCGAGCTCGACGGCCAGCAGGTCGCGCTGGTGCGCGGCCAGGGCAGCGAGTTCGACTCGCTGCGCGAGTACGTGCCGGGCGACGACGTCCGCTCGATCGACTGGCGGGCCACCGCGCGCCGCGAGGGCGTGGTGGTGCGCACCTGGCGGCCCGAGCGCGACCGCCGCATCCTGCTGGTGCTCGACACCGGCCGCACCTCCGCGGGGCGCGTCGGCGACACCCCGAGGCTGGACCACGCCATGGACGCCGCGCTGCTGCTGGCGGCGCTGGCCGCCAAGGCCGGGGACCGGGTGGACCTGCTGGCCTATGACCGCCGCGTCCGCGCCCAGGTGCGCACGCACGGCCGGGGCAGCCGCATCCCCGCGCTGGTGCAGGCGATGGCGCCGCTGGAGGCGGAACTGGTGGAGTCCGACCCGGCGGGGCTGGTGTCGACCATCCTGGGCGGGCACAGCCGCAGCCGGCAACTGGTCGTGCTGTTCACCGACCTCAACGCCGCGGCGATGGAGGAGGGCCTGCTCCCGGTGCTGCCGGCACTGACGTCCCGGCACCTGCTGATGGTGGCGGCGGTGGGCGACCCCCGCGTCACCGAGATGGCCGCCGAGCGGGGCAGCGCCCGCGCCGTGTACTCCGCCGCCGCCGCCGAACGCACCCTGGGCGAGCGCCGCCGGATAACGGCGGAGCTGCGGCGCCTCGGGGTGGAGGTCCTCGACGCCGACCCCGAGCACATCGCCCCGGCCCTGGCCGACGCCTACATCGCGCTGAAGGCGCAGGGGCGGCTGTAGGCCCGGGGGCGGGGCCGTAGGCCGCGGGAACCGGGGCGGGGGCCGTAAGCCAGGGGAACCGGGCGCGGCGCGCGTCTCAGAACGGGCCGGCGGCCGGATCAGGACACCGGCACGGCGCGGCACTCCCGGCGTGTCCGCTGCGCGAGGATCGCGCCTTACGCGAGCATTGACCGGTTTCGGTTCGGCATACACCCCGCCGAAACCGGAACCGCGTCGGCGGCGCCCGGGTCCAAGCCAGGTGGCCGGTGCGGACGACGACCGCACGGGCGCCCGCGGAGGGCGGGCGCCGGGGCCGGAGGGGCGAGCGTAGGGAGCACGCGTGGGACTGTTCGATTCGATCCGCGGCGAATTCATCGACATCGTCGAATGGCTGGACGACAGCCGCGACACCATCGTCTGGCGGTTCCCCCGCCACGACAACGAGATCAAGATGGGCGCCAAGCTCGTCGTGCGCGAGTCGCAGGTCGCGGTCTTCGTCAACGAGGGCAACATCGCCGACGTCTTCCCGCCCGGCACCCACACCCTGGTCACCCGGAACATGCCGGTCCTGTCCACTCTGAAGGGGTGGAAGTACGGCTTCGACTCGCCGTTCAAGGCCGAGGTGTACTTCGTCGCCACCCGCCAGTTCACCGACATGAAGTGGGGCACGCGCAACCCCGTCCTCGTGCGCGACCCCGAGTTCGGGATGGTGCGGCTGCGCGCCTTCGGCGGCTACGCGGCCCGGGTGGTCGACGCGGCGAGCCTGATCCGCGAACTGGCGGGGACCGACCCGCAATTCCGCACCGAAGAGGTCGAGGAGTACCTGCGGCAGCAGATCGTGGGCCGGCTCGGCAGCGCCCTGGGGACCGCGGCCGGCTCCACGCCCATCCTCGACCTCGCCGCCAACCAGCATGTCATCGGCGAGCGCCTGGCCAACGTGCTGAGCAACGACCTCGCCGACGTCGGCATCCAGATCCCCCGCTTCATCATCGAGAACGTCTCCCTCCCGCCGGAGGTGGAGGAGGCCGTCGACAAGCGCTCGCAGATGGCGATCGTCGGCGACCTCGACCAGTACGGCCGGTTCCAGACCGCCAACGCCATCGAGGACGCCGCCCGGAACCCGGGCGGCGGCGCCGGCGAGGGGCTGGGCCTGGGTATGGGGTTCGCCGCCGGCCAGCAGATGGCCGCCAACCTCGGCGCGCAGGCCGCGCAGCCGCCGCAGGGACGGCACGCACAGCCGCCCCAGGCGCCGCAGGCGCCTCAGGGCCAGGCGGGCCCTCCCCCGCTGCCGCAGCAGGCGCAGTGGTACCTCGGGGTGGACGGGCAGCGCGTCGGCCCGCTCGACGAGGCGTCGCTGGCCGACCGCGTCGGCGAGGGGACGCTGACCCCCGAGACCCTGGTCTGGCGGACCGGCATGGAGCAGTGGACCGCCGCCCGCGAGGTACCGGAGACCGCCCGCCTCTTCGGCGCGGTCCCCCCGCCGCTGCCGCCCGCGTAACCGCGTCCGGGCCTGCCCCGCCGGTGGAGGGCCGCCGCCCTCGCAGCCGCGTCCGGGGGCCTGAACCGCCGATCGCCCTCGCGGCCGCGCCCAGGTCCCTCCCCGCCCGTGTCGTCAGCCATCTCTCCTCCGTGAGGCCACCATGTCCCAACCCCCGTCGAGTCCCCCTGCGGCGTCGCGCCCGTCGCTCCCCTGCTCCGGGTGCGGGGCGCACCTCCAGTACGAGCCCGGCACGGCCGGCCTGAGCTGCCCCTACTGCGGGCACCGCCAGGAAGTGGGCGCGCCCACCCGCGAAGTCCGCGAGCACGCCTTCGCCACGATCGTCGCCAAGCCGCGCCGTCCCGCCCACGAGCTGGCCGCCCACCACTACGACTGCCGGAACTGCGGGGCGCACGTGCAGGGCGGGGCGCTCTCGCGGGTGTGCCAGTTCTGCTCCGCCCCGCTGGTCGCCGACACCACCGACGACCCGCAGATCGTGCCGGAGGCGATCCTCGCCTTCGGCCTCGACCGCAACGCGGCCCGAGAGGCGCTGCGGACGTGGACGAGGTCCCGCTGGTTCGCGCCCAACGGCCTCAAGAAGGTGGCCGACGCGGAGTCCATGAAGAGCACGTTCCTGCCGCACTGGACCTTCGACTCCGCGACCACGTCGGACTACAAGGGGCAGCGGGGGCAGTACTACTACGTGACCGAGACCTACACGGCGACGGTCAACGGCAAGCAGGAGACCCGGACCCGCCAGGTGCGCAAGACCCGCTGGTACCCCGCGCGGGGGCGGGTGTCACGGCGGTTCGACGACGTGCTGGTCACCGGGATCGACCGGGGACCGGTGGACGCGGAGCGGCTGAAGGCCCTCGAACCGTGGCCGCTGACGTCGGCGGTCGCCTTTCAGCCGGACTACCTCACGGGCCACGAGACCCTGCGCTACGACGTCGAGCCCGAGTCCGGCTTCGCGAAGGCGAAGGCCGAGATGGCCCCGGTGATCGAGCAGGACTGCCGACACGACATCGGCGGGGATGTACAGCGGGTGTCACACGTCGACACCCGCTACGACGCCGTGACGTGCAAGCTGATGCTCCTGCCGGTCTGGACGGGCAGCTACGTCTACCAGGGGAAGTCCTGGCAGATCATGGTGAACGGCTGCACGGGAGAGGTCCACGGCGAGCGCCCGTACAGCGTCACCAAGATCGTGGCGGCCTCGCTGGCGGCACTCATCCTGGTCGCGCTCGTCGCGTGGCTGTTCATCACCTATGGGTGACCGGCCTCCCGGGAGGCCGGACCGAAAGCGTGACGAGGGGAGGCTTTCAGAGGGAATCGATGTCGGCGAGGAAGGCCCGCCACTCCGTGACAGGGAATGCGAGAGCCGCGAGGTCCCGATGCCGACTGTCACGCATTAGCGTGGCGGTACCTTCCGCGACCTCGACACAGTTGTTGTTGTTGCCACCGCTGTAGCTTGACTTGTGCCACCCGCAGCTCGTCGTCATCCCAACTCTCCCTGAACTTTCCGGACCAGGTCATAGCTTGCCTTAGTCGAAAGAGCCTCCGCCTGGATCACTCCGAACATCATGACACATTCGCGAATCTGGTCGGCATCGTCCAGGATCAGATCATCCAGCATGTGCTCTACGGACACGGCGACCGGTCGATCCGAGAAGACGAACACCCGGAATGGTCCTGAAAGACCAGGCGGTAACAGCAAATCCTGGGGCATCACCTGAAGCCGGATTATGCCATCGTCAGCCAGTCGAAGCAGATGTTCGAGCTGTTCTTTTGCAATCGATGCATCCCCAAGAACACGGCGGATCACGGTCTCGTCCAACACGATCGACAGCAGCGGCCGATCCGGAGATTTGAGGATCTCCTGCCTCTTCATCCTCAATTCGACCATGCCATCAAGCGTGGTCGAATCCACCCACGGACGCATGGCCTGGAAGATCGCCCGAGCGTAGCGAGGGGTCTGCGCCAGTCCCGGAACGAGCGTTCCGTGGAACTCCCGTAACTCACGCGCCGTGCGTTCAAGGTCGATGCCGCCCTGGATGCCCTCGGGGTACATTCCGTGGCTGTTGTTGTCCCGCGTCCACAGCCTCTGGAAGACGCCCGACGTCTTGAAGAGGACATCCAATTCCTTGCAGTGGTCAAGCTGCGGCGTCCGCGTCCCCTTCTCCCAATAGGAGACGAGGGACGACGACACTCTGACCTCGGCAGCGACGCGGTCTTGGGACAGGCTCGCCGCACGACGACGTTTCCGCAGCTCAGATCCGATCTTCTGCCATAGAGGGTTGACTTGACGAGCCATGGTTCCTCCACAAATTCTGACCGTCCCTCAAAGCACACCACATGATGATGACCCCCCGCCACCGAAACTGAATATTCCTAACTCTTCTGTGGATCCACTGGCACGGAGTCCTATTGGCGGATCATGGTTGTCCCAAGCTGCTCAGCAGCGAAACGAGGAACGATCTCGTGGGCCCTGTGGCGCCCTCAACTACTTGACGGCGCACGAACATGTGACCAGGGCGACCACACCCGCGAACTACGCACGTGGTCCTGGTCGGCGTAGGGCGCCGACCAGGACTGCAGCCCTCAACCTGTCGAGACCAGGGAGGACCACATCCATGAAGACTAACGGCATGAAATCCCCTTCGGGCGTTTTCCAGCGACCCCGGTCGCGTCGAATTCGTCCTTATCTGTTCCGATTCGAGGGGCGGTGATGGCAGTGGAATACGAGCGCCGGTTCCCCGGGTGGTCCGACCAGATTCGGAAGGTGCGGGAATGGACGGATGACGTCCTCTCCGCGCACGAGGGCTTCGAGATCCCCGACGACACGATCGCCTCGGCCGTCCTCCTCGTCTCAGAGGCGACGACCAACGCCGTCCGCTACACGGCGAGCGGCCACGGGGGCGTCTTCAAGGTCACGTTGAAGATCGACGCCCACCGCATCACCATCGAGGTCGACGACGAAGGATGTCCCGCCGGCGGGACACTGCCCTTCATTCGCCCCCTCACCCCCATGGCGCAGCACGGACGCGGCATCACTCTCATCGACTACATAGCCGACACCTGGGGTCCGCTCCCCCACCCCCGGACCGGCGTCACCTTCACGCTCACCTGCCGCCCCGTCGGGAGCTCCGTGGCCTGACCGGCACCCCGGCACACCGACCACGCGCGCACCTGCCTTCGGAGGGGGAAGCAGGAGCCGCGCCTCCCCGCCGGACCGTCCTCGGCCCCGACCCCGCCGTGGACGGTCCGGCACCATGCGAACAGGCGGTGAGGTCTTGAGCAATGGGATCCGACGGGACATACTCCCCAAAGCGAACGGAAGGTGACGAGGGCCCAATTCGCTTGGGCCCTCCCCCTGCCGCCCATTCCGCCATTCACCACATGTGAGCTGGGGAGATCGTCGGAAAGCGATTGCTGAAAGCCTCGTAGACACCGCCGCGCGGGCCCACTCCGGGCCCAGATCCGCCGCTACCCGTGGGCCTACTCGACGTTCTGACCTGCACGTACTGTCGAACCGTTTGCACGGGCGAGGGAACCCGCGGGTTCGGGGGATCAGGGGGAAGCGGTGGGCCTCGGCGACCGGATTCCGCGTGGCGAGCGCGGATCCTCGGCCACGGAATTCGCGGCGGTGATCCTGCTCATCGCCGCCATCATCGGCGCGCTTCTCCTCACGTCCATTCCGCAGCGGATATCCGACTTCATCGAATACGCGCTCTGCGTGGTCACCCAGGGCGACTGCCCGCGCCCGGGTGACGAGCAGGCCGACGCACCGCGCGATGAGGACTTCATCCCGCCCCGCTGCGAGGTCTACCAGCTCCAGGAGCGCGCCGGGTACTCCATGTACGTCGGCATCTTCAAATTCGGCGACGAGTACTCGTTCATGGAACAGCAGATGGCGGACGGCACCTACCGGCTCACCCTGCTGCCGCACAACTTCGAACTGGGTGTCGAGGGCAAGGCGTTCCAGGTCAAGGGTGAGGGCGGCGACCACCTCCAGCTCGGCGCCGAGGCCAAGATCGGCGCCTACCTCCGGGCGGGGGTCGGCGACACCTGGGTCTTCGACGACCGCGAGCAGGCGATGACCTTCAAGGACGACATCATCGAGAACCAGACCGCCATGGAGCAGATGTCCCGCAACCCGGGGATGGGCCTCTACTACTGGCTCAACCCGCCCCCGGAGATCCCCGACCCCGGCATCACCACCGCGACCCTCCGCCTGGAGGCGGGCGCGAACGCCGAGACGGGCGCGGGGGTGAAGACCTCCGAGGGCGAGCAGTACTTCGACATCGGCACCGGGCTCAACGGCAAGTTCCGGGTAGGAGCGCAGGTCGCTCACCGCACCGACCGCCGCGACCCCGACAACGTGCTCACCGGGACCACCTACCAGTTCGACGGTCAGCTCGGGGTCGGCACCGAGATCGCCGGGGCCGGGTCCGAGGACCTGACGAACTGGACAGGGGGGGTGCGGGTCATGCGCGACGCCGATGGGCGTCCGGTCGAGATCGTGTACACCACCACGGTCGAGGACACGCTGATCAGCAAGGACCGCCTCGGCGGGCGCGGGAACAACGGCAAGGGCGGGCTGAAGGGCCGCGACGGCGACAGCACCCTCCAGGAGACCCGCACCACCATCACCCTGGACACCCCCGAGGAACAGGCGATCGCCGAGGAGTACCTGCGCGAGGAGGGGACGACGGGGATGCCGTCCCTCGCGTTCAGCCAGCTCTTCGACGACGGCGACTCCCTGCTCACCGAGCCGCCGCCGGGCGCGGGCGACTTCGAGCGGCTGATGTACGAGCAGGCGACGGTCGCCAACACCACCCAGGTGCGGACGATGGACTCCGACACCTTCGGCGGGCGGGTGGCCCTCGGCCTGGGCCTGGGGGCCAAGGTCACCGTCGAGTCGTCCGAGGCGGACACGGTGGAGGCGGAGTTCCTCGGCGCCCCGCGCCCCGGCGGCACCCGTGGGTTCGTGGAGTTCCCGGCGTGCGTGTCCCAGCGCGAGTGACGCGGGCGACGGGGACGGGTCGCGACCGGCGAGGGACCGAGGACGGAGTACACGAGGATGACCGTGAAACACGCCGGATGGGCCGCCGCCATCGTCGTCGGCGGCTGGGTGGTGACCCTCGTGGGATACCTGGCGACGGGTATGGTCGCCGCGACGCTGGCCCCACCCTCCCCTGCCGTGCAGCGGCCCGAGGTCGGCACCGTAGAGGTGGTCGCCCTGCTGGGCATGGCCGCGGTCGTCGCCGCGGCGGTCGGTCTCGGCGCGGCGCTCGCGCGCAACTCCGCGCGCATGGGCCGCCCGGGGGCCGCCGCGACGGCCGCGGCGGGGCCGTTGGCCGCGGTCGCGACGGCCCTGCTCCTGTCCATTGCCCTGGACGGCTCAGGGCCGGGAACCGCGGCCGCCCATTCCGCGGCCGCCGTCGCCACGAGCGGCGCGGTCCTCTGGGCGGTGCTGCGCCGAAGGCGCTAGGTCCTTCTTCCCGAAAGGTCTGCGGGCCACCGCACGGTCGGCACCGCCGTCCTCTTCCGCCCCCGCACCGGCGGCCCCACGGCCATCGCCACCGGAGGCGGCCGGCCCGGGCCCTCGGCCCGCCACCGGCGCGCGCAGCGGGCCAGACCACTGCGGCCCGGCCGCGGCCTCTCCCCGCGTGGCCGGACCGGGCGGCGGCGGTGACGACTGGATCACAAATGGCAACACGCGCCGTTTCGGGTTGTCTGTGCCGTTACGGCATAGTGTCGACTGATCCCCTACCGACGCGTCCGCACGGCAGTGACCGCACTCACCGGACACCGAAGGGAGCCTGCCGGGGCGGGGCGGCGCCTGTTCGCCGACGCGTGCCCCCGCCGCTCCCGCATGTGACACCGTCCAGGGCGAGCAGGGGTGACCCGTCGGAGCTCCCCATTCGAAAAGGGCATCAGATGACACTGTTCGAACGCCAGTTCGTCGCGGCCGGTTCAGCCGAAGCGCCGGCGGACGACACAGGGCGGATGATCCAGATGATGACCGGGTACTGGGTCACCCAGGTCGTGCGGACAGCGGCCGAATTGCGCATCGCCGACCATCTGCATCCGGACGGGGCGACCGCCGCCCAGGTCGCCGAGGCGGAGTCGCTGGACCCCGATACGACGTTCCGCTTCCTGCGGGCGTGCGCTTCCCTCGGCCTGGCCACATCGACGGACGGGAGCCGCTTCGCCGGTACGCCCCTCCTCGACACCTTGCGCTCCGACGCCCCCGGTTCACTGCGCGACCTGGCGCTATGGGGCGGGGCCGAATCGCACTGGCTGCCATGGGGGCGGCTGGCCGATGCGGTACGGGCCGGCACCACCCAGGCGGAGGCCGCTCTCGACGCTCCGTTCTTCGACTGGCTATCCGCCAATCCCGGCGAGGCCGGGGTGTTCACCAACGCCATGTCCGCGATGACGCACAACCTCGCCCACCAACTGGCCGACGTGATCCGCCTCAAGGGCACCGAGACCGCCGTGGATGTCGGCGGCTCCGGCGGCAACCTCGTCCAGACCCTCCTGCAGAGGCATCCCGGGCTGACCGGGATCGTGCTCGACCTCCCGCACGTCGGCGTCGAGGCCGACGCCTCCGCGGCGCGCCTGGGTGTCTCGGACCAGTTCGCCTTCATCGGCGGCGACTTCTTCGAGAAGGTGCCGGCCGGGGATGTGCACCTGTTGAAGTTCGTCCTGCACGACTGGGACGACGACGCGTGCGTACGCATCCTGCGCAACTGCCGGGAGGCGCTCGAACCCGGTGGCCGTGTGCTGGTGATGGAACTCCTCGTCGAAGAGGTGGGCACGCCGGGGCTGGCGCCGATGATGGACCTGAACATGATGGCGCTGGCGACCGGGCGCGAGCGCAGCGCCGACGAGTTCCGCGCCCTGTTCGAGCAGGCGGGCCTGAAGCTCGTCGACGTGTCGCCTTCCGCGTCCGTCGTCTCCGTGCTGGAGGCCGTGCCCGCCTAGCACCCCCGCAGGGCCCGCCGGTGTCGTCCACCGCCACGAGAGGCGACCCGGCGGGCCGGCGGCGGACGCCTACGCGCCGCCGCCCGATGCGCCGCCGTCCCCGGCGGGCGGCTCCGCGGTGCCGACGATGAAGCCGCCCTCCACCGTGCGGACGTCGGCCGTCCACCCCAACGCCCGGAGGTCGTCCGCGAGCGCCCGGGCATCGTGGAACACCTTCACGATGCGGTACCGGCTGCCGTCGTCGAGTCGGCGCACCACCGCCGGGACGGGCTGGTCCGCGAGGACCTCCTCCTCCGCGGCGCCGGCGGGGCCGTCGTCGACGAAGACCGCTCTGCCGCCCGGGGCGAGCATCCCGGCGACGGTGTTCCAGAAGCCGGGCAGCCGCGCCGGCGGGACATGAGAGAGCCAGAACGCGAAGAACACCGTGTCGTAGCGCCGCGGCGGCTCCCACTCGAACACGTCGGCCTGGACGAACCGGACCCGCGGGGACGCGGTGCGGGCACGGGCGAGGCCGAGCGCCTCGGCCGCCGTATCGAGCGCGGTCACCGATCGCGCCCGCGCGGCGAGCAGCGGGGTCCACTGGCCCGTTCCGCAGGCGAGCTCCAGCACGTCCCCGGCGATCGGGAGGTCGTCGGCCACGGCCAACAGCCTCCGCAGATCCGCACGCTCGGCATAGGGCCGGTCGTACTGCGCCGCCCCGGCCCGGTAGTAGGCGGCCTGTTCGGCGAGGAGGCCGTCGTCATCGCCGCCCATGCCCCGACCGTACACAGTGCCCCCTATCCGCCGGCCGGCGGCCGTGGCCGGTCGGAGCGCTCGGCGGAGTCCGCCTCCCACGGGTCCCAGCGTTGGAGGACGGCGTACTCGGCAACGCCCAGCCGCCGTGCGGCCTCCCGGCGCTCCCGGACCTGCGGCCACGTTCGGGGCCGGTATCCGGGTCCGCCGCAGCCGCAGGAGTGGAAGGTGATCCCGGCGCGGAGCGTGGCCTCAAGGGCCCGCCACGCCCTCGTGTCGCGCCGCGGCGGCACCGCCAGATCGGGGCCGGCGTCGGTCATCGGCCCGCGGCACCGGGGACACGGGTGCGCGGACTCCCCGCGCGCCTCCTGCTTGAACGCCGCGCGGCACGGGAGGCACACGAAGTGGCACTTGTGGGGGATCGCGTAACGGCACACGGCCGCAGGCTAGTACGGCACCGGCTCCCGCGTCACCCACGATCGGTTCCCGCCCGCATCCGCCGGGCCGGCCGGCCGGCGGTGGAGGGCCGTCAGCCCGCCACGGGGGCCGTCTGGGGGCGGCCTTCGATGTCGCCGGTCTCTCCCTCCCGGTGGGCGCGGCGGCCGAGGGTGTAGACGTAGGCGAGGAACAGGACCTCCGCCACGACGCCGATGCCGATGCGCAGCCAGGTGGTGTGGACCCAGCCGGTGACGAAGCCCTCGATCAGCCCCGAGATGAACAGGACCAGCACCAGGCCGAGCGCCACCCCGATTGCGGGGCGCGCCTCCTCGCCGAGGGCCTGGAGGCGGGGGCGCGGGCCGGGTGCGATGAGGGTCCAGCCGAGTTTGAGGCCCACCCCGGCCGCCACGAACACCGCGGTCAGCTCCAGCAGGCCGTGCGGCAGGATCAGCCCGAAGAAGACGTCGCCCTTGCCGTGGGCGAACATCAGGCCGCCCGCCGCGCCCAGGTTGGCGCCGTTGAGCGCCAGGACGTAGACGGTCGGCAGGCAGAGGAACACCCCCAGCACCAGCGCCTGGGCGGCGGCCCAGGCGTTGTTGGTCCACACCTGCGCGGCGAACGACGCCCCCGGGTGCTCCACGTAGTAGTTGGCGAAGTCGTTCTCGACATAGGCGCGGATCGACTCCGGGGTCCCCATGGCACTCTGCACCGCCGGGTCGGTGGCGATCCACACGCCGATCGCGGTCGAGAACGCCACCGTGCCCAGCGACGCGGCGATCCACCACCACCGCGTCCTGTACAGCACAGCGGGGAACGAGCGGGTGAAGAAGTTCAGGATGTCGCGCCAGGCGGGCGCGTGGGCCCCCGTGACCGCCGAGCGGGCCCGCGCCACGAGGCCCGACAGCCACCCGGTGAGGATGGGGTCCTGCCCGGAGGAGCGGACCACGGAGAGGTGGGTGGACACCCGCTGGTAGAGCTCGACGAGTTCGTCGGTCTCGGCCCCGGTGAGCCTGCGGCGCCGGCGCACCAGCCGCTCCAGGCGGTCCCAGTCGGGCTTGTGCGCGGCGGCGAAGACGTCGAGTTCCACGCCACGGACTCTACCCACACGCGCCGGGTGCCGGGCTCAGCGCACCGTGCCGTCCCAGCGCCACCGCGTACGCCGGGGCAGCCCGGGCAGGTCGGTGCGGCCGGTGCACCACAGCAGGGCGTCGCCGGGCCGGTGGCCGGCCGGGGCGTCCCGGAAGAGGCGCTCCAGGGCCGCGGCGGCGAGGTCGTCGGGCGGGGCCCAGGCGCCGCCGAAGGCGCGGGTGATGTCGTAGGTGTGCACGACCAGCTCGGTGACGCCCATGGCGGCGAACCCGGAGGCGTCGGAACGGCCCCAGGGGTGCCAGGCCCGGGCGTCGGCGCCGGTGCCGCGGACCGTGGCGGCCAGGAGGGAGGCCGCGATGCGGACGCCCTCCAGGCAGGTCGCGACGGGCGCCTCGGGGTCGAGGGAGGCGAACAGGGTGATGTAGCGGTCGGTGGGGCGGGCGATGAGCAGGCCCGCATAGCCGACCAGGCCCAGCGCGAGGTGGTCGAGGGTGTGGCGGCAGGTCCAGTCGAGGCCGCCGGCGGGCCGCGACCAGTCGCGGCCGGCCGCCGGCAGGAGGGCCGCCAGGCAGGTGTCGGCGGCGCTCGCCACCTGCTCCGCCCACGGGGCGGCGGTCATGGAATCGGCGGTCGCGCGATCGTGGGCCATCGGGGTCACTTCGCGCCCTTCAGTACCTCGATCACGCTGGCGTGGCTGTCGCCGCCGTGCCCGGCGTCGCGGGCCCGTTCCATGGCGGACTTCAGCACCCCGGGCAGGGCGTTGTCGATGCCGCGCTCCTCCGCCGCGTGGATGAGGTGGCCGATGGCGGCGATCTGCACGTCGACCGTCGCGTCGTCGCCGGGGTAGCGGCCGGCGTCGATCTGGGGCGCGTAGGTGGTCATGAACCCGGCGACGGCGGTCAGCCAGTCGACCGCGACGGGGGTGAACTCCGTGGCGGCGACCGCGTCCGCGCCCACGAGGGCGGTTCCGTGCAGCCATCCGGTCAGGGCCGACCACATGAGGCCGAGCAGGGCGGAATCGTAGAGCGACGCCGTTGCGGGGTCGGCGCTGAGGTAGCGCGGGTCGCCCAGGGCCGCGAGGGCGGGGCGGTGGGCGTCGAAGACGGCCCGCGGCCCGCTGTACAGGAACATCATGTCCGGGCGGCCGACGCCGGGCGGGGTCGTCATGATCGCGCCGTCGAGGTGGTCGATCCCGTGCCCGGCGGCCCATGCGGCGGTCTCCCGGGCCTGGCCGGGAGACCCGGACGTGAGGTCGACCAGGGCCGTGCCCGCCATGGTCCCCGCGTAGGGGTCCACGGCGGCGTGCAGCGCCGCGTGGTCCAAGACGCAGGCGATGACGAGCGGGCTCGCGGCGATCGCGTCCCCCGGGGTCGCGGCCGCGCGTGCGCCGCGTTCGACCAGCGGCCGTGCCTTGTGGGCCGTTCGGTTCCACACGGTGGTGGGGTGGCCGCGGTCCAGCAGCGCCGCGGCCAGGGCCGAGCCCATCGCGCCCAGCCCGATGACGCTCACGGCCTCGGGTCCGGTGCCCATGTTCATATCGGTGTCCTCGTCCGGTGGGGGAATCCGCGGGTGGCGGTTCCTCGGTGCGGACCACGTTCGCAGTGCCCGGCGGCCGGTGGAAGTGACAGGAATGTCGCCATTGCGCAAATTCCTGCCATAGGCTGGGCGGATGAGTGTCGGGTCGGTCGCGGTGGTGGTCACCGAGGACATCGGGGTCTCTTCCTGGGAGCTCTATGAGCTGAGCATCCCGTGCACGGTCTTCGGCACCCCCCAGCCGGATCTGGCCGACCCGTGGTACGAGCTGCGGCTGTGCGGGACGGGGCGCCCCTCGGGCCCCCTGGCCGACACCGGGCTCGCGCTGCGGACCCGCTACGGGCTCGACGACCTCGCCGGGGCCGACACGGTCATCGTCCCCTCGGTGCCCGATGCCTGTGTCGACGACGGCGCTCCCCTGCCCCGAGGGCTGGTCTCCGCCCTCCGCCGCGCCCATGACGCGGGCGCCCGCATGGTCTCGCTGTGCACCGGCGCGTTCGCGCTCGCCGAGGCCGGGCTGCTCGACGGCCGCCGGGCCACCGCGCACTGGCTGCACGCCGCACAGCTGGCCGAGCGCCACCCGAAGGTGCGCGTCGACGACTCCGTGCTGTACGTCGACGACGGTGACGTGCTGACCAGTGCCGGCCTGACCGCGGGGCTCGACCTCTGCCTCCACCTCGTACGCCGCGACCTCGGCGCCCACATCGCCAACCAGCTGGCCCGGCGGATGGTGGTCCCGGCCCACCGGCCGGGCGGCCAGGCACAGTTCGTCGACCTGTCGGTGCCGGCCGCCGACGACGACGGCCTGGCCCCGGTGCTGGAATGGGCCCGCACGCACCTCGACCGGCCGCTCACGGTCGACGACCTCGCCCGCCGGGCGGCGATGAGCCCGCGGACGTTCTACCGGCGGCTCCACGCCGCCACGGGGACCACCCCCTTGCAGTGGCTGCTCAACCAGCGGCTGGGGCGTGCGCAGGGACTGCTCGAAACGACGGACCTGCCGGTCGACCGGATCGGCGAGCTGACCGGTCTGGGCACGGCCGGCAACCTCCGCCACCACTTCCTCAAGCACGTCGGCGTGACCCCGCGGGACTACCGGCGCGCGTTCCCCCAACGGGTGACAGACTTGGAATCGGATGCGACGTTGATCGGGAGGCGGGGAGAACGGTGACGGTTCCCGGCAGTACGGAGGGGTTCGGGCAGTCGTCCCTG
This sequence comes from Nocardiopsis mangrovi, assembly GCF_042653925.1. Lineage (NCBI taxonomy): Bacteria > Bacillati > Actinomycetota > Actinomycetes > Streptosporangiales > Nocardiopsidaceae > Nocardiopsis > Nocardiopsis mangrovi. The sequence continues at coordinate 140,764 of NZ_JBHSFQ010000006.1, read as the reverse complement.
GTGACGGGGGACGCCGTGGTGCTCGACCTGCGCCCGGCGGGCTTCGCCACGCGGATGACGGCCTTCCTCATCGACGCCGTGGTGCAGGTGTCCGCCATGATCCTGGCGTTCGTCCTCGTCGCGCGCGTCGGCGCGGGCGTGGACGCCGCGGCCACCGCGGCGATCTCGCTCACGCTCACGGTGCTGACCGTCGTCGGCTACCCGACCGCCTTCGAGACACTGTCGCGCGGCCGCTCGCTGGGCAAGATGGCGCTGGGCCTGCGGGTGGTGGGCGTCGACGGCTCCGCCGTCCGGTTCCGCCAAGCGCTGGCGCGGGCCCTGGCGTCGGTGATCGAGATCTGGGGGTTCACCATCGTCGCCCTCGTGACCTCGCTGCTCAACCGCGACGGCCGGCGGATCGGCGACTTCCTGGCCGCCACCATGGTGGTGCAGGAGCGCGCCGGAACGCGGCGCGACGAGGCCATCACCATGCCGCCCCGGCTGGCCGGGTGGGCGCAGAGCGCCGAGCTGTCCCGGCTGAGCCCCGAGACCGCGGCGACGGCCCGCCAGTACCTGCTGCGCTTCGAGGAACTGGCCGACGACGCCCGCCACGACATGGGGATGCGCATCGCCGACCTGGTGGCGCGGTCGGTGAGCCCGCCTCCGCCGCCCGGGGTGTCGCCGCCCGAGTACCTGTCGGCCGTCCTGGCCGAGCGCCGGCGCCGCGAGGAGGCCAAGATGGCCCGCCGCGCACCCGTTCCGGGCGCTCAGGACGACCGGCCGTTCGGCTAGCCACACCGGCGGTCCGGCCGGCCCTGTGGGCACCTCCCGCCGGGTCCGCGGCCGCGACCACCGACGGCCCCGCGGCCGCGTCTCACGCCCGCCAGGAGTTCAGGTAGTCCTCCTGGTCCACGGTGAGGCGGTCGATCCCCACGCCCAGCGCCTCCAGTTCGAGGCGGGCGACCTCGGTGTCGATCTCCCGGGGGACGTCGTGCACGCCGGGGTGCAGGTCCGCGTGGTGCTCGGCGATCCAGGCGACCGTGAGCGCCTGGACGGAGAAGGACATGTCCATGACGGCGGCGGGGTGCCCCTCCGCCGCGCCGAGGTTGACCAGGCGGCCTTCCGCCAGCAGCACGATGCGCCGGCCGTCGGCCAGGACGTACTCGTCGGCCTGCGGCCGGACCTCGCGGCGGACCTCGACCGCGAGCCCGTCCAGCGCGGGCAGGTCGATCTCGACGTCGAAGTGCCCGGAGTTGGCGAGCACCGCGCCGTCCTTGAGCGACGCCAGGTGCTCGGCGCGCACGACGTCGCGGTTGCCGGTGACCGTGACGAGGATGTCGCCGATGGGCGCGGCCTCGTCCATGGGCAGCACCGTGTAGCCCTGCATGACGGCGTCGAGCGCCTTGACCGGGTCGACCTCGGTGACGATCACGCGGGCGCCCATGCCCCGGGCGCGCTCGGCCAGGCCCCGGCCGCAGTAGCCGAACCCGGCCACGACCATGGTCCGCCCGGCGAGCATGGTGTTGGTCGCCCGCATGATGCCGTCGATGGTGGACTGCCCGGTGCCGTAGCGGTTGTCGAACATCCGCTTGGTGGCGGTGTCGTTGACGGCGACCATGGGCACCTTCAGCGCGCCGTCGGCGCTCATGCGGCGCAGCCGGATCACCCCGGTGGTGGTCTGCTCGCAGCCGCCGATCGTGTCGGCGAGCAGGTCGGGCCGATCCAGGTGGGCGAGGTTGACGAGGTCGCAGCCGTCGTCCAGCAGGATGTGCGGGCGCTGCTCCAGGACGGCGGCGAGGTTGCGGTCGTAGGTGGCGGGGTCCATGCCGGCGCGGGCGAAGACCGCGATCCCGTACTCGGCGACGAGGGCCGCGGCGGTGTCGTCCTGGGTCGAGACCGGGTTGGAGGCGGCGAGCGCGATCTCGGCGCCGCCCGCGCGCAGGGCGCGCAGGATGTTCGCGGTCTCGGCGGTGACGTGCATGCACGCGGCGATGCGCAGCCCCGTGAGGGGGCGCTCGGCGGCGAAGCGGTCGTGGACGCGGCGCAGGGCGGGCATGGCGCGCTCCGCCCACTCCACGCGGCGGACCCCGGCCTGCGCGAGGCCGAGGTCCGCGACGTCGTACGGCGGCGGTGCCATCGGGTGGGGTCCCGCCGGTCCTAGTAGCGGTAGTGGTCGGGCTTGTAGGGGCCGGCCACGTCGACGCCGATGTAGGCGGCCTGCTCCTTGGTCAGCTCGGTGAGCCTGACCCCGAGCGCGTCGAGGTGCAGCCGGGCGACCTTCTCGTCGAGGATCTTGGGCAGGACGTACACGCCGGTGGGGTACTCGCCGGTCTTGGTGAACAGCTCGATCTGCGCGATGACCTGGTTGGTGAAGCTGTTGGACATCACGAAGCTGGGGTGGCCGGTGGCGTTGCCCAGGTTCAGCAGGCGGCCCTCGGACAGCACCAGGATGGTGTGGCCGTCGGCGAAGCGCCACTCGTGCACCTGCGGCTTGATCTCGGTCTTGACGATGCCGGGGAGCTTGGCGAGGCCGGCCATGTCGATCTCGTTGTCGAAGTGGCCGACGTTGCCGACGATCGCCTGGTGCTTCATCCGCGACATGTGGTCGGCGGTGATGATGTTGAAGTTGCCGGTGGTGGTGATGAAGATGTCGCCGGTGTCGATGACGTCGTCGAGCACCGCCACCTGGAAGCCGTCCATGGCGGCCTGGAGGGCGTTGATCGGGTCGATCTCGGTGACGATGACCCGCGCGCCCTGGCCGCGCAGGGCCTCGGCCGAGCCCTTGCCGACGTCGCCGTAGCCGCAGACGACCGCGACCTTGCCGCCGATGAGGACGTCGGTGGCGCGCATGATGCCGTCGGGCAGCGAGTGGCGGATGCCGTACTTGTTGTCGAACTTGCTCTTGGTGACGGAGTCGTTGACGTTGATGGCGGGGAAGGCCAGCTTGCCGTCGCGGTGCATCTCGTAGAGGCGGTGCACGCCGGTGGTGGTCTCCTCGGTCACGCCCTTGACCCGGTCCGCGATCGCGGTCCACTTGCCGGCGTCGGCGGCGAAGCTCGCGCCCAGGAGCTTGAGGACGACCTCGAACTCCTCGCTGTCGGCGGTGGAGGGGTCGGGGACCGCCCCCGCCTTCTCGTACTCGGCGCCCTTGTGCACGAGCAGGGTGGCGTCGCCGCCGTCGTCGAGGATCATGTTGGGGCCCTCGCCGCCCGGCCAGGTGAGCGCCTGCTCGGTGCACCACCAGTACTCCTCCAGGGTCTCGCCCTTCCAGGCGAAGACCGGGACGCCCTGGGGGTCGTCGACGGTGCCGTTGGGGCCGACGACGGCCGCCGCGGCGGCGTGGTCCTGGGTGGAGAAGATGTTGCAGCTGACCCAGCGGACCTCGGCGCCGAGGGCGACCAGGGTCTCGATGAGGACGGCCGTCTGCACGGTCATGTGCAGCGAGCCCATGATCTTGGCGCCCTTGAGCGGCTGCGTGGCCCCGAACTCGCGGCGGGTCGCCATGAGCCCCGGCATCTCGTGCTCGGCGAGCCGGATCTCGTTGCGTCCGAACTCGGCCAGTGACAGGTCGGCGACTTTGAAGTCGAAGGACATGCGTCTGTTCTCCTCCTGGTGGATGCGCCCCGAGTCTACGGGCGGGGTATCGGCCCGGGCACCGCCCGGCGGTCGAAATTGACGGTGCTTTGTCAGATTCGGTCGCCGCGGCGGTTTTCTCCGGTAGGGTCCGGGCATGGCCGATGGCGTGCTCTCCCCGTCCTCCACTCCCCCGCGGAGCCCGATCTCCGCCGCCGCCGAGCGGCTGGGGACCAGCCCGCGGATGCTCCGCTACCGCGAGGCGCTGGGGCTGCTGCCGCCGACAAAGGAGCAGCCTACGGGCCGCGGCCACCGCCACCGGCGGTTCTCAGAGGCCGACCTGCGCACGGTGGCGGCCGGGCTGGAGCTGGAGCGCGCCTACGACATCACCCCGGCGGCGCTGGCGTTCGCCCTACGCATGCTGGCCGAACCCGACACGCTCAACCGCGTCCGCGCCTACGGCGAGCGCCTGGGCCGCCTGGCCCCGCCCCCGGTCCGCGCGATGGACTTCGAGAAGCAGAAGGCCCTGCGCCTGCTCCAGCAGCGCGGACGCCGCTAGGCGCCCGCCCGGGCCGCCCCGGTCACCAGCCGGTCGATGTGCGGATGCGTTCTTCCAGGGCCGGGGCGAGGGTGCGCATGTAGGTGCCGGTGAAGTGACTGCCGTCCCAGTAGACGAGGACGTTGCCGACGACCGCCGGGCACTGCTCCTCCGGGCAGACCAGGTCGTTGAGATCGATCAGGGAGACGTTGGCGGGGACGCCCTCCAGCCCCTCCAGCGGCGAGGTCTCGGCCATCGACTCCGCGCGCGCCCCCGAGCACGCCGCGGCGCCCCGGGTGGCCACGCATTCGGCGGTGTCGAAGCCGAGCCGCGGGGTGTCGCGGACCGCGATCACCTCGATCCCCATCTCGCCCAGTTCCGCCCAGCGGTCCAGGTAGCCGTCGACCACGACCTCGCCGCCGAATCCGGCCTCGGTGTCGATGCTGCTGCTGGTGGCGGTGGTGAACACCGCGTCGGGCCGCAGTTCGGCCAGCTCCGCGACGACGCCGTCGTTCCAGTCGGCGCACGCGGTGTAGGGCGCGCCCTTGTAGGTCTGCTCCAGGTCGGTGAACAGGCAAGCGCCCTTGACGATGTTGACGATCCGCCAGTCCGCGGACTCCGCGATCCGCTCCAGCGCCGGGAACCAGTGCGCCGAGTGCGACCCGCCCACCAGCGCGATCGTGCGCTCCGGGGTGTCGGAACCGAAGGAGCAGGTGAGCACCTCGGAGGAGTCGATGCCCTGGTTGCAGCCGTCGGCGTAGGTGGAGGGGACGTCGTCGGCCGCCTCCGCGGGCGGCGGGTAGACGGGCAGCTCGGGGGCAGCGGTGCCGGTGCCCCCCGCATCGAGGGCGGCGGCCCCGGGGTAGTTGGCGGGGTCGGAGACGAACGCCTCGCGCTCCCGCTGGTCGGCGTCCAGCTTCGCCGTCCACGCCCCGGCCGCCGTGAGCACCGGGAGCAGGAACGCCAGCCCCACGGCGAGCGACCGAACGGGGGTGCCGCGGCCCCGGGTGAGGCGGTCGACGCCTCCATCGGTGAGCCGGGTCGTGGCGGCGGCCAGCACCAGGGAGAGGGCGAGGATGTAGCAGCCGCCGGCGAGGCTGGGCGACGTGCGGTCGGTGACCGTCAGGTAGCAGACGAGCACCGGCCAGTGCCACAGGTACAGCGCGTAGGAGATGTCGCCGATGTAGTGCAGCGGCTTCCACGACAGCAGCCGGTCGGCGCCGATGGGCGACCCGGTGGTGCCCGCGACGATCACCAGGGCGGCGGCGAGCGTCGGCCACAGCGCGATGTAGCCGGGGAACATCGTGGACACCTGGAGCAGGAGGCCGCACGAGACCAGCGCGGCCAGCCCCGTCCAGCCCAGGACGGTGCGCAGCCCCCGCGGCAGGTTCAGGTACGGCAGGACCAGCGCCAGGATCCCGCCGAGGGCCAGTTCCCACAGCCGGGCACCGGTGTCGAAGTACGCCCACTGCTGCTGGGTCGCCGTGGTGGCCACCGAGTAGCCCAGCGACACGGTGAACACCGCCGCCAGCCCGCCCAGCGCGACCCGGCGCACCGGCCACCCCCGGCGGGCCGCCGCCCACGCGACCGCGGCCATGAGCACCACCCACACCAGGTAGAACTGGCCCTGGATGGACAGCGACCAGAAGTGCTGCACCGGGCTGGCCTGGGTGTCCTGCGCCAGGTAGTCGACCGCGTCGAGCGCCAGCCGCCAGTTCTCGAAGTACAGGGCGGAGGCGACGACCTCGGCGATGGTGTCCCGCCAGCGGTCGGCCGGCAGGAACAGGGAGGCGGCGACGAGAACGGCACCCAGCACTACGGCCGCCGCGGGGAAGAGCCGCTTGGCCAGCCGGGTCAGGAACGCGACCGCGTCGACCCGGCCGCGCCGCTCCACCATGCGCACCAGGGAGCCGGTGATGAGGAAGCCGGTCAGCATCAGGAAGACGTCGACGCCGCCCGAGACCCGCCCGAGCCAGATGTGGTAGACGGCCACGAGCAGTACGGCGACCGCGCGCAGCCCCTGGATCTCGGGGCGGTGGCCCGGCGCGGCGGCGCCCGGCGGCGCCGGGGACGGGCCGGGGGGCGTCGCCGTAGCGGCGGGCGCTGCGGTCGTGGCGGACTCCACGGAGGCGGCCACCTCACTTCCGGGGGCTCTCGAACGGGGCGCGGCGCGGGCGGTGCGGGCCGCGGAGCAGCGACGGTGATCCGTCGCAGGGGCACATGCGGGCGCAGGGAACGGCACCGCGGCCACCGCCGGCCCATACTTCCCCACCAGCGTTACGGGGAGGGGTACCGGGGTTGAACACCAGACCGCGCCGGGTCACAAAAGGGCGCGCAGCTCCTCAGCGGTCATGTGCGCCTGAGCCAGGATCGATGCCATCGTGCCGCGCTTGATCTCCTTGTGCAGCGGCACGATCACCCGAAGCTTGTCGCGGCGGAGCTTCACATGGTCACCACGCGTTGAGAGCTGTTCAAAACCGGCTTTCTCCAGCGCCCGTACGACCTTGCGCCCGGAGACGATCGGCAGATGGGACGGACTCACGCGGACAACCGCACATCCACCGAGGCCACCAGAGCGGGCAGTTCCTCGACCGGCGGGGCTTCATCTTCGAAGTAGAGCTCCAACGCCTCGCGCAGGTTGGCCAGGGCTTCCTCGATGGACTCGCCTTGAGAGGCGACCTCGACCTCGATGGCACGCGCGACGTAGCCGCCCAGTTCGGTGTCGGGGATGATGGTCGCCGTCATGCGCAGCGTGCGCTCCATCAGCCTACTCCTCCCAGCACCACCCGCATGGTCTGACCCATGGAGGGTGAAGACCCAGTGGTTCTCAGTATACGGCCGATGCAGGGAGCAGGTCGGCCCTCCGTCTCCGTTCGTGTACCGGCCCTTCGTCCCGATCATTTCCGGCAATCCGCAATGGAGCGGGCCGAGCAGGGTTTTATCCGCTCTCCTGGTGGCAACGGTGATGACCGTGGACTTCCGACACGGTGGTGATATCGCTCTGGACCGCTTTCCCGACTCCGTGCTGAGGCGGCTCGCCGACCTCGGCCGGTTACGCGAGGTGGCGGTGGCCCGGCGCCGGCACCAGTCGGCGGAGCGGCTGGACGAGGCACGCGAGGAACTGCTGCGGCGCCATGTCCGGGAACTGCACACGGCCGCCGGGCACGGCCCCGAGCCGTCGGGCGGGTGGGACGACGCCGCCACGCTCGCCGCCGTCGCCGCCGAGGTGCGCGACGGCCAGCGACTCTCGCCCGAATACCTGGACGAGCTGGCCGACCGGCTGCCCGACCGCGACCCGCCGATCCCGCGGCCCGAGGGCTTCGGCGAGGTCCTCGCCGAAGCGGCGGCCGTGGAGACCCACCCCGTCGTCCGCGCCGCGCACGCGTTCACCACCTGTGTCGAGGGCCTGCGGCACGCTGAGCACGCCGCGCCCCCGCACGCGCCGCCCGCCGGCCCCGACCCCCGCCTGCGCCCGCTGCCTTGGGCCCTGGCGTCGCTGTCGCTCATGCGCTCCGGGTATCCGCCGCCGGCGCTCGACCACCGGCTGGCCGAGCCGCAGCGCGCGGCGGAGTCCTTCGGCTCCGACGCGGACCCGCTGACCCAGGCGGTGCACATGTTCGCCGAACTGGAGTCCGCGGCGCTGCGCTGCGAACTGAGCCGCCCCGCGCGCCCCACGGACGTGCGGCCCGGCCCCCTGTCGCTGGCCACCGCCCTGCACCGGCGGATCCTCGACCACGTGCGCAACCGGTGCGACTCCCTGCGCATGGTGCTGCGCGAGCTGGAGCCCGGGGCGCGCGCCGATGTCACCGCGGGCACGGCCGGCGGCGGCTCCGCGCGCGAGCACTGCGACTCCGCCGCCGCCCGCGCGCTGTTCCTCCCCGGGCCGGGCTGCTGGTGGACCTCGGCGCACCTGAACCTGACCGGCGGGGTGCTGCGGCTGCTGGTCAGCGTGCACGACGTCGGCACGCCGCCCACCGGCGTGCTGGCGGTGACCGCCGACGCGTGGCTGACCACCGGCACCGGCGCGGTCGACGTGCTCGACCCGGCGTGCACGGACTGCGTCACGCTCATCCCCACCGACTGCGCCGACGAGCGCTGGCCGCAGGTGGAGGCGTTCGTCGACGAGGCGGTGTCGCGCACCATCGGCCACCTGACCAGCGCGCTGGCCTGAGGCGGGCCCGGTCAGGCGCTGAGGGAGACCAGGACGAGCAGGAGCAGCAGGATGATGATGGCGATCAGCACCGCCGGGACCAGCCAGCCCTGCGCGAGCAGCGGGTCCTCCTGAGCGGGCGGCTTGGGCTGCATCTGCTGGGGCCGGGGCGGCACGCCGGGACCGCCGTACATCGATCCGGGCCCCATGGTCGCCGGACCCATGGTGTTGGGGCCCGCCACGGGCGGGCGCGGCCCCATCCCGGGGTGCCCCCCTGTGGGGGCCGGGCCCGGCCGTTGCGGGGCCATCGGTGGCGGCGGCGGGAAGGCCCCCTGCTGCGGGCCCGTCGGCGGGCGGTTCATCCCGCCCTGGCCGTAGGGGAACGGGGCCTGGGGGCCGCTCGGGGCCGGGTGGCCGTAGGGCGGAAGCTGCGGGCCGCTCGGGGCGCCCGCCTCGGCGATCCGCTCGCCCTCGCGCACGGCCTCGGCCGTGGAGGGGCCGGAGGCGGTGTCGTCGTGGCCGAGGAGCCGCAGCAGCAGCGACTGCGCCGTGGGGCGCCGCGCGGGGTCCTTGTCCAGGCACGCCTGGACGATCGCCAGCAGCGGCCCCGACATGCCTTCGAGGTTGGGCGGCGCGCTCACGACGCGGTGGACCACCGCGGGCACGCTGTCGGCGCCGAAGGGCGTGTTGCCGGTGGACGCGAAGGCCATGACGCAGCCCCACGCGAAGATGTCGACCTTGTCGGTGATCCCCTGGCCCTCGATCTGCTCGGGGGCCATGTACGAGGGGGTGCCGACGATCGAGTTGGTCATGGTGGCCGTGCCGTCGACCACGCGGGCGATGCCGAAGTCGATCACGCGGGGGCCGTCGGGCCCCAGCAGCACGTTGCCGGGCTTGAAGTCGCGGTGGACGATGCCCGCCTGGTGGATCGCCACCAGCGCGGTCGCGGTGGAGACCGCCAGCCGCTGGAGCGCGGCGCCCTTGTGCGGGCCGTTGGTGGCGACGGCCTCCTGTAGCGAGGGGCCGGGCACGTACTCGCTGACGACGTAGGGCGGGTCCTGGTCGAGGTTGGCCTCGTGGATCGCCGACGTGCAGAACGACGCGACCTTCTGCGCCGCCCGGACCTCTTTCTCGAAGCGCTTGCGCAGGTCGTCGTCCTGCGACCACTGGTCGTTGAGGACCTTGATCGCGTATTCCTCGCCGTCGCCGTCACGGCCGAGGTAGACGATGCCCTGACCGCCCTTTCCCAGGCGTCCGACCACGCTGTAGCGGCCGAAAGCGGTGGGATCGCTCGGCGACAGCGACTCGGGACCGGGTGGCATCGATCTCCTCCAGAACGGGGTCGTCGGCGGGGCTAGCGCACGACCAGGGTATGGGTAAGCGGGTCCACGCCATAAGCGACGGCTAAGTACACAGTGACGTAATCCGTTAGAGCGATCAAACCGGCCGATCGTTCCCAAGCGTGTCCCGGTTCGGCCGCGACCTCGCTCACGGCGACGCCGTGCGCGCGTGCGGTGTCGGCGGCGGCCGCGGTCTCGGCGGCCGCCTCCGGGTGCTCTTCGGGGTCGCGCAGGAGGACCAGCCGGAGTGGGGTCCCGCCGTCCTCGACCGGGTCGTCGAAGATCGAGCGGGGCTCGCTGCCGCCGAAGGGTCCGCCGACGACCGCGATCGGGCCGTGCAGCACATCAGGCAGCCGACCGTACAGGGCAGGATATCCGGCGATCGCGGCGCAACGGGAGGCGAAGTGGCGCGCGGCCGCCGCGGCGACGGGGGTCGACCCCCACACCAGCGGCAGCGTCCCCGCGATGTCCGCGGCGAGGTCCTTGGCGGGGTTGTCCCCCACCAGGGCATCGGGCCGGCAGCGCTCGGCCACCGCCTCCAGCCGCGCCGCTGCGGCCTCGGCCACCTGGTCGGACGGCCCGGCCAGCCCGGCGGCGCCGGCCGCCGCGAGCACGGCCGCGGCCGGCGCCCACGGCAGGTCCAGCGGATCGTCGGCGACCGGGAGCGCGATACGCGGGGCACGCGCCTGGTCGGCCAGGGATTCCAGCGGCCCGCCCGCGGGGCCGACGGCCAGGAACCGGCAGCCGCGGCGCACCGCATCGGCGGCCACCCGCGCGGTGCGCCCGGTGCTCCCGGCGGCGTGGCCGGATGTGGACGCGACCGCCACCACGAGGTCGTGGCCCGCCACCCACCCGGGCAGCCGGTCCTCGCGCACGGTCGTGATGGGGACGGGGCAGCCGGCGCCCAGGACGGCGTCGAGGACGTCGCCCGCGAACGCCGCGGCGCCCGACCCCACGACGACGATGGAGCGGGGCCGGCCGTCGTCGGCCAGGGTGCGCAGGTCGGCCTCGCGCGCGGCCGAATGCGCCGACCGCACGCGCGCGGCCGCCGACGCGGCGGCGCGCAGCAGGCCGGCCCCCGCACCCGGGGTGTCGAGCCGGCTCTCATCGAACGGCAGGGCCATGGCGGTCCTCAGATCAGGCGATGGACCGGGCCTCGTCGACGAGCAGCACGGGGATGCCGTCGCGGATGGGGTAGGCCAGGCCGCTCTCGTCGCAGACCAGCTCCCCGGCCTCTTCGTCGAGCCGCAGCGGGGCCTTGCTCTTGGGGCAGGCCAGGATCTCCAGCAGCCAGTCGTCGATCTTCGCGCTCATGTTCGTCTCTTCACGTCTCGGTGGTGCGGTGTGCTGCGGTGGGGGGCCGGCGCGGTCAGGCCCGCACGATGGCGAGGACGTCGTCGCGGAGCCTGGCCATGGTGTCGGGGTCGGGGGCCTCGACGTTGAGCCGGAGCAGGGGCTCGGTGTTGGACGCCCTCAGATTGAACCATCCGCCGTCGGCGAAGGTCACGGTCAGGCCGTCGAGGTGGTCGACGGTGACGCCCTCGAGCGCCGCGTAGGCGGTCTCGACGGCCGCCGCGCGGCCCGCCTGGTCGGCGACCTCGGAGTTGATCTCGCCGGAGGCGGAGTAGCGCGTGTACTCGCGGGTGATCTCCGACAGGGGGCGGCCGTCCCGGCCCAGGACCGCCAGGACGTGCATCGCCGCGAGCATCCCGGTGTCGGCCCGCCAGAAGTCGCGGAAGTAGTAGTGGGCGGAGTGCTCGCCGCCGAAGATCGCCCCGGTCTCGGCCATGGACGCCTTGATGAAGGAGTGGCCCACCCGCGTGCGCAGCGGGCGGCCCCCGTGCTCGCGGACGATCTCGGGGACCGCGGTGGAGGTGATGAGGTTGTGGATGATGGCGGCGCCGGGCTCCTTGGCCAGTTCCTGCACCGCGACCAGGGCGGTGATGGCCGAGGGCGGAACGGGCTCGCCCCGCTCGTCGACGACGAAGCAGCGGTCGGCGTCGCCGTCGAAGGCCAGCCCGATGTCGGCGCCGGTCTCGCGCACCTTGGCCTGGAGGTCGACCACGTTGGCGGGGTCGAGCGGGTTGGCCGGGTGGTTGGGGAAGGTGCCGTCGAGCTCGAAGTAGAGCGGCACGATGTCGAGCGGGAGCGCGTCGAGCAGGGTGTCGCCCAGGACCGCGGGCACGGTGTAGCCGCCCATGCCGTTGCCGGCGTCGACCACCGCGGTCAGCGGGCGGATGCCGGAGAGGTCGACCAGGGACCGCAGGTGCGCGGCGTAGGCGGCGAGCAGGTCCTGCTCGGTGATGGTGCCGCGGGGGCCGTCGTGATCGGGCACGCCCTCCTCGGCGAGGCGGCGGATGTCGTCGAGCCCGCTGTCGGCGCTGACGGGCGCGGCGCCGGCGCGGCACATCTTGATGCCGTTGTACTGGGCGGGGTTGTGGCTGGCGGTGAACATCGCCCCGGGCAGGCCGAGGGTGCCGGAGGCGAAGTAGAGCAGGTCGGTGGAGCCGAGCCCGGCCAGGACGACGTCGACGCCCTGGGCGGCGGCTCCGTCGGCGAACGCGGCGGACAGCTCCGGCGACGAGGGGCGCATGTCGTGGGCGACCACGATCCGGCCGGGGCCGTCGGGCGCCGCGCCCGCGACCCGGGCGAAGGCGGCGCCGATGGCGCGGGCGATGCCGGGGTCGAGCGTGTCCGGCACCACCCCCCGGATGTCGTACGCCTTGAAGATCTGACCGAGGTCACCCACAAGCTGCTCCGGATCGGGTCGGGGTCGGGGCCGGCGGGCCGGCTGGATGAGGGCACGGCGGGGCGCCGCTCACGCAGGACCAAACTACAAGACGGGGCTTCAGGCGTCGCGCGACGGCCGGGCCGACGGCCGGTCGGTGCGCTGCGGCGGCTCGGACTTGACGACCCGCAGATGGCCCCGCCGGTGGGTCTCGACCCCTTGGCCCACGGGCCGGTCGACGGCGGGTGGCCGGGCGGCCTCGCGCACGGCGTTGGCGAGCGCTTCGAGGTCGTCGCTGCCGGGGCCGCCGCCGGTGTTGTCGGCGGGCAGCCGCACGACCTCCCAGCCGCGCGGGGCGGTGAGGCGCTCGGCGTGCATGGCGCAGAGGTCGTAGCAGTGGGGTTCGACGTAGGCCGCCAGGGGACCCAGGACCGCCGTGGAATCGGCGTAGACATAGGTGAGCGTGAAGACTGCTGGCTGTCTGCACGCGGTACGCGAGCAGCGTCGGACAACGCTCACGGGCACTGACTTTATGCCCTTCACCGGCCGGGCGCCAGCATCGACCCGTTGTGTCCGCTCCCGCCCGGTCGCGGCGGCTCGGCCGTTCCTCGTGCCGGGGCTGCGCGAAACCCTCGGATGGCATAGTCTCGAAGGGTGCGACGAGTGCACCTTAACAGGGCTCAAGCCGATCGGGTTCGACGCCGAGACCGCCGGGGCCGCGGCCTCCGCGGTCCCCTTGCGCCGCCTGAGGTCCCCATTGCCCGAACCCGGGCCCAGATCTTCGACGACCTCGTGCTCGACGCCGTCGAGCGCCTGGAGCGCGTCTGGGCGCGCGAGCTCGCCAACGTCGAGTTCCTCGTCGAGGACGTTCCGCGGGTCCCCTCCGGGGTGACCGCCGACGACGGCATCCCGTTCTCGCGCCTGGAATCCGCGGGCGCCGGGCAGGCGCGGATCATCGTCTACCGCAGACCCGTGGAGATCCGCACCAAGGATCCCGAGGAGATGGCCCTCCTGGTCTACGACACCGTGGTCGAAGAGGTCGCCAACCTGCTGGGCCTGGAGCCCGAGACCGTCGACCCCGAGACCTGACCCCCGGGCCGGCTCACCGCACCACGCTCGTGAGGCTGTCGTCCACGTGCGGGAGCAGGACCTCCGCGGGGGCCGGCGGCGCCGGCAGGGCGGCCGTGGCCTGCCCCCCGCCCGAACCCTGGGTCAGCACGTACCCGGCGTGGACCGGCCCCGACCCCTCGCGGGCCTCGATCACCAGGGCGGCGGCGTCACCGGCCTCCAGGTCCGGCACCACGGTGTGCCCGGCCTCCACCGAGACCGCCACCGGCTCCCCCGCGCCGCCGTCGGCCGCGTAGGGGGTCACGACCACCGCCACCGCGTCCTCAGCGGCGCCCAGCACCAGTTCGCCGCCGGTCCCCCGGGGCAGGCCCGGGAGGACCGCGGTACGGTCCAGCGGCCCGGTGAGCGGGTCGACCGCCGCGGCGTAGGCGGTGTCGGAGCCGCGGGAGCGGTCCATCGCCACGCCCGCCACCACCGGCCGGTCGGCCTCCACGACGACCGTGCCGGCCTCTTCGCCCAAGGCGTCCTGCACGGCGCGGACCGCCGACGCCGCGGGCGGCACGCCCAGCTCGGCCACTGATTCGCCCTCGGCCTCGCCGTCGGGGGTCAGGACCCGCAGGGTCGCGGTCGCGGGGTCGTCGCCCGGGGCCGCGACGATGAGGCGGCGCTCGCCGCCCCCCGCCGGGACGCCGGAGATGACGTGGCGCTGCGCGGGGGCGGCCGTGGGGGGCACCCAGTCGGCGCCGTCGTCGGTCCGCTCGGCGAACAGCGACGACGCCACCCGCCCGGAGCTGGTGCGCACGTGCACGGCCACGGCGCCGGTGGACGCGATCAGCTCGGCGAGGTCGACCTCGGCCTCGTCGTGGGCGGGGACGGGGATCCCGCGGGTGTCGGCGGAGGACGTGGGGCCGTCGGTGGCGTAGAGGTCGACGTTGACGGTGGCCGCGTGGTCGTCGACGTTGGCCAGCAGCAGCCGCAGCCCGCTGAGGTCGTCCCCGCCGGGTGCCGTGTACCAGGTACTGATGCCCGGTTCCGCGCAGCGCACGGCGGTGGCGTAGTCGTCGTCGGCGCCGATCGTGGTCTGGGTGACGTCCAGCCCGGCGGCGAAGGCCCCCTGGGCGCGCACCACGGTGTGGCGGTCGGCGTCGCCGGTGTCGAGGGTCCACGGCCGGCCCGGTGTGTCGGACCCGCCCAGGTCGGACGCGCCCTCACTGTTCTCCGCGGCGGTCAGCGTGCCCTCGCCCTCGCCGGCGGGGGCGAACGCGGCCAGCTCGCTCTCGCGGTCGCCGCCCTGGGGCGGCGGGCACACGCGCAGGGCGGACTCCACCTCCGCCACGACGGGCTCGCGCGCGGCGGCGCCGGGCTCGGCCCCGGCCGAGCTGGTCACGAAGGCGACCCCGAACAGGGCGGTGAGCGCGACCATGACCAGCCCCAGCAGGGCGAATCGGCTTTCGACGATGAGCTTCACGGCTTCTTCCAGATCCTCTTGCGCCGGGAGCCGCGGGTGCGGCGGCCGTGCCGGGTGGGTCCGTTGCGGATCGAGCGCTCGCCGGTGGAGCGCAGGCGCGCGGCGATCCCGCGCGGTCCCCGCGGCCGGGGCACCGGCTGCGCCTCCTGCTCCCTGATGTCCTCCTCCGTGCGGACACCGGGCAGCGCCATGACGACGGTCACGGCCAGCAGCACGCCCTGGGCGGCCAGCCATATGCCGCGCGCGGTGTCGCCGCGCGACAGCTCCAGGCGGCCGCCGGAGGCGGGCAGGTCGAAGGCCGTCAGCCCCGAGCGGGTGGGCTCCGCGGTGAGCTCGGCGCCGTCGAGGGTGGCGGTCCACCCCGATCCGGCGGGCTCGGCGAGCACGAGCGTGCGCCCGCCGCCGCCGGCGGGGATCTCGGCGGCGCCCTCGCCGGCCGGCGCCGCCAGGATCTCGGGGCCGTCGCCGCCGGTGATGCGCAGCCGCCCCGTGGGCTCGTCGAGCCGCCACAGCGCGAACTCCGAGGTGAGCAGCGTGCGCGACAGCCCCGGGATGCCGTCGAAGGTGTCGACGATGGTGACGTCGGCCTCGGTCCCGACCTCCGGGCGCGGGACCAGCACGTAGCCGATCCCGTAACCCGTGAGCGTGTCGGCCTCGTCGCCGCCGCGCCCGCCCACGAGCCCGGCCACGGTCGCGTCGAGCCCGGCGCCCACCACGGGGTCGACGGGCACCTGCTCCTCGCCGATCCGCGGCCCGGCGCCGCGCACGACGCTGTAGCGGACGGTTCCGTCGCCGGCGGGCGACACCACGAGCGCCCGCGCCCCGGTGCCGTCGTCGCTCACGGCCGTGAGGAACGCGGGGACGCTGGGCGGGGCGTCGCCCGACAGGGGGCCGTCGACCCCCTCCCACATCCACACGCCGGCCGCCGCGAGGGGCGTGGTCAGGGCGAGTGCCGCGGCCCCGGCGGCGAAGGCGCGGCGCGCGCCGCCCAGGCTCCACATCAGCCCGAAGGACTGGGCCGTGGTGGCGGCCGACAGCAGCATGGCGGTGGCGGCGAACGCCAGCGCCACCCCGGGCCACGCGGGTGCGGCCGGGCCCCCGTAGTAGGGCTCGACCACGATGCGGCTCATGAGGATGGCGACGAGGATGCCGAACAGGGCGATGCTCCAGCCCACGGCCACGAGCATCCGCCGGCGCAGGAGCAGCAGGGCGCACAGCGCGGCGGCGATGAACCCGCCGGTGACCCAGAGCGGGGGCCCGCCGGGGCCGCCCGGGGCGAGCATCAGCAGCTGCTCCGCGCTGGGGCCGGGCGCCGACAGCTCGGGCCGGTGCAGCCCGGCCTCCAGCAGCCACATGGACGGGTGCAGGAACAGCTGCGCCGACCACGGCAGCAGCAGGAGCAGCGGCACCCCCAGGGCGATGCCGACGCTGGTGTAGAGGCGGCGGCCGACGTGCCCGAACGCCACGACCACCAGCGCGCCGGTCACCAGGGCCAGCAGCCACAGCAGCGGGACGAACGCGGTGCCGATCGCGAGGAACAGCGCCAGCGCCCACGCGGTGCGCCGGGACTGGCGCGGGGGCAGGATGAGCAGCCGGGTGAGCAGGATGCCCAGGACCGGCAGGAGCGCGTGGACGAGCGCGGTGCCCAGCCGGCCCTGCGCGACGGCGCCGGTGGCCATGGGCAGCAGCGCGTAGGAGCCGGCCATCCACAGCTGGGCGGGGCGGAAGTGCAGGACGCGGCGGGCCAGCAGGTAGGCGGTGAACCCGGCGAGCGGCACGCAGCCCAGCAGGATGATCGTGACCGCCAGCCACGGCTCGCCGAAGGTGAGGGTCGACAGCAGGGCGAGCAGCCCCACGTACGGTGGCGCCGGACCGCCGGCGCCGGCCCCGGTGTCGGGGCGGCCGGCCAGGTAGAGGTCCCACAGATCGCCGGCGTCGCCCAGGACCGGGGGCAGCGCGCCGCCGGCGAGGCCGCCGCCGACCAGCAGCGACCGCTCGGCGATGAGGGTGATGACGGTCAGGGCGACCACCAGCAGCACCCCGGGCCGGTTGAGGGCCCGCCGCAGGAGCGTCTGGTCGTCGCGCAGGGGGTCGTCCTCGTCGGTCCGCGGCGCGACCAGGACCGCCTGGTGGCGGCCCGGGGTGTCCAGCGCCCGCGACGACCCGGAGAGCACGTTGGCGGCCATGTCGGTGAACTGGCGCATGGCGACGCCGTGCGCCAGGAAGGGGCGGATGGCGCTGTAGGTGCGCCGCCGGTTGCGGCGGCGCCGGAACCTGGCGCGCATCAGCCGCACGGGCATCACGTAGACCGAGGTGATGGCGACGGCCTCGTCGAACGCGTTGGCCGGCTGCTTGGCCACGATGTACATCAGCACGCGCAGGAACGAGGCGACCGAGTTGCGCGCGTAGGAGGCGACCATCCCGCCGAAGGGGAGGTTGGCCAGCAGCACGAACATGGCGTTGCGCCGGTCGAGCCGGCGCGGGTGGTCGGAGGCGGCGCTGATGCGCCGGCGCCGGCGGGCGGCGGCCTCGGCGTGGTAGGCGACGGCGTCGGTGACGATGCGCACGCGGTGCCCCGCGCCGCCGACGCGCCAGCAGAAGTCGATGTCGTCGCGGAAGATCGGCAGGCCGCGGTCGAAGCCGTCGAGCTCGTCCCAGATGTCGCGGCGCACGAGCATCCCGGCGCTGGAGACGGCGAGGACCTGGCGGTCGCCGTCGTGCTGGCCGTGGTCGAACTCACGCGGTTCCAGCCCGGTCTCGCGTCGGCCGGCGCCGTCGATGGTCACGCCGACCTCGATGAGCAGCCGCCGGTCGAACCAGTCGCGCAGCTTGGGGCCGAGGACGACGGCGCGGGAGTCGTCGTCGGCGGCGAGCAGGAGGTGCTGGAGGGCGTCGCGGTCGGGGGTGCAGTCGTCGTGGATCAGCCAGATCCACTCGGTGGCGCCGGGCGCGGCGCCGGGGAAGGCCGCGCGGGCGCGCGGGAGGTCGAGCCCTGCGCGCACGGCGTCGCCGAAGCCGGTGGCGCGGGGCAGGGTGGTGACCGCGTCGGGCGCGATGAACTCGGCGAGGATCTCGCCGCTTCGGTCGCGGCTTCCGGTGTCGACTCCGATGACGCGCTGCACCGGGCGCGATTGCTCGCGGACCGCCTCCAGCGTCTCCGGCAGCCATCGGGCGCCGTCATGGGTGACGACCACGGCCGTGACGATGTGGCGAGCGTTGTCCAGGGGTAGCACGGCTGGGGTTCGCTCTCGAAGATTCGTTGAGTGGGGTCGGACGTCGGCCGGGGGCCGCACGCCGTCGGCAGATCACCTTACGCCACCCGGCGGCGGGCCTGGGGGAGAAGAGGGGCATCCCCGCCCGGAAGGCGTATATCGGTCGGGTGGTAAAGACCGGATAAAAAAGCGCGTCCCGGGGGCCGGGCCCCCGGGACGCGACGCTGCATCGCGCGCGGTTACAGCATGTCGGCCAGGAAATCGAAATCCTGACCGGCGGCTTTCTTCAGCCGTCGCCGCTCGCGCTCGGAGAGTCCCCCCCAGATGCCGAAGCGCTCATCGTGCTCCAGCGCGTATTCCAGGCACTCCGCTCGTACCTCGCATGACAGGCAGACCTTCTTCGCCTCCCGTGTGGAGCCGCCCTTCTCGGGGAAGAACGCCTCGGGATCGGTCTGCGCACACAAGGCGCGTTCCTGCCAGCCCAGATCTTCGTCCGAGCCGTGCGCCAGCGGGATGACCTCGCTCATGCGCACCTCCTATTGCCCCCCTAGATGACCCTCCCATTCGACCCCCGGGAGGGTGAATCACACCTTGAAATTACACGCGCGCGACTCACGATTCGTCAAGCGCGTTGCGTGGTAATCCCCTGAATATCACGTAACAAACGGCCAACGGTCGTCGGCCTGCTCCGGTTCAGCGGATTACCACGCATTTATCCCCGGCGTGCAAAGGGCCTCCGCGGGACGTGCGGTCAGCGGCGGTCGTCGTCGCGGTACCAGCCCTGCTGGCCCCCCGACGGGGTCGAACCCGCCTGTCCGTGCTGGTCAGAGCCGTAGGACTCGCCGCCGTAGCCGGCGCCGGCGCCGTACTGGCCGCCGGCCTGGCCGGGCGTGTCGGCCGCCTGCTGCGTTTCGGGGGCGTAGAACTGCTCGGTGGGCGTGTCGGGGCGCTGCTCCGCCGGCGCCGGCTGCTGCGCGGGCTCGTAGGCGGACCCGTAGGGCTGCTGGGCCTGCTGCTGGTGTGCCTGCTGGGCCGCGCCATAGGGGTCGTAGCCGGCCTGGGCCTGCTGCTGCCCCTGCTGCCACTCCTGGCCGTAGGCGGCCGCCTGCTGGCCGCCCGTGGCGCCGTACGCCTGCTGGCCGCCGGTGGGGTGGTAGCCCTGCTGGTAGGCGTCGTGCTGCTGCTGGTAGGGCTCCTGGGCGCCGGTGGGCTGCCGGTACGCCTCCTGGGGCCAGCCCTGCGCGTACGCCTGACCCTGCTGGGCGGGGTCGGCATAGGGCTGCTGCGGCTGTGCGGGATCGGCGTAGACCTGCTGCTGGGGCTGCTGCGTGTGCGCGGGGTCGGCGTACGCCTGCTGCGCCTGGGCCGGGTCGGCGTAGGGCTGCTGCGTCTGCGCGGGGTCCGCGTAGGGCTGCTGGGCCTGCTGGGCGCCCCACTCCGGCTGGTAGGCGGCCTGCCCGCCCGTGGGGGCGTAGCCCTGGACCGGCTGCTGGGGGGCGAACGACTGCTGGGCGCCGGTATGGGGGGCGAACGGCTGCTGCCCCACGGGCACCGGCGCCGACCGCGGCACCAGGGTCTGGTCGTTCAGGACCCGGAGCTGGAACAGCCCGGCGAAGATCACAATGGCGAGCTGGCCGCCGACGGCGAACATCCCGCCGAACCCGCCGGCGATCTCGTTGATCTCACCGGCGTAGACGAACCCCATGATCAGGGTGACCACGGCCAGCAGCGCGCTGAGGCCGGTCAGGATCAGCCCGATCAGCACGACCGGAAAGTTGACGGACGAGCGCTGGGGGGCCGTGATGACCAGGGCGACCGCGGCGAGGACCAGCGCGGTGAGCACCGGGCTGAAGAAGTAGGCCGAACCATCGGCCGCGAAGCTGCCGGCGATGGAGCCGCCGACGCCCGTGGTGCCGAATACGTCGATCAGCCCGCCGAGGATCTGCGCGCCCACGGCGCCGAGCAGGATCCAGGCCGCGGGCAGCCGCAGCCGGTTGAGTGGTTCGATGTTCAAGAGAGGTTCCCCTCCGCTGCTTCGCCGTCGCGTCGGTGGAAGCTTGGCATATCGTCGGTCGGTCGTGGAATCGGGTGGAAAACGGGTCGAGACTGCCGAGGATCGGCTGCACGGCGGGGCTCGATCGACGCGGGGGACGCCGGAGCGCAGGGACGCCGCTCCGCGGATCGCGGGCACACGGCACGTATAGCAGGACAGCCTGCCAGACTTGAGCCCATGCGGATAGTCGTGCCGGCTGGCGGCATCGGAGGCGCGCGGTTCCTGCGCGGCCTGAAGGAGGCGCTCGGGATACGGGCGGGCTCCGACGGGGACGAATCGACCATCACCGTCATCGGCAACACCGGTGACGACATCACCCTCTTCGGCCTGCGTGTCTGTCCCGACCTGGACACGGTCATGTACACCCTCGGCGGCGGCGTCAACGAGTCGCAGGGGTGGGGCCGGGCGGACGAGACCTTCACCGTCAAGGAGGAGCTGGCCGCCTACGGCATGCAGCCCACCTGGTTCGGGCTGGGCGACCGCGACGTCGCCACGCACATCGTGCGCGCCCAGATGATGGCGGCCGGATACCCGTTGTCGGCCATCACACAGGCGCTGTGCGACCGGTGGCGGCCGGGCGTGCGCCTGCTGCCGATGACCGACGACCGGGTCGAGACCCACGTGGTGGTCGACGAGGGCGACGGCCCCCGCGCCATCCACTTCCAGGAGTGGTGGGTGCGCCACCGCGCCGCGCTGCCCGCGCAGCGGATCGTCGGTGTGGGCGCGGAGGACGCCGAGCCCGCCCCCGGGGTGCTGGAGGCGATCGAGAGCGCCGATGTCGTGCTGCTCCCGCCGTCCAACCCGGTGGTCAGCATCGGGTCGATCCTCGGCGTCCCCGGTATCCGCGCGGCCATGGGCGCCGCCACGGTCGTGGGCGTCTCCCCCATCATCGGCGGGGCCCCGGTCCGCGGCATGGCCGACGCCTGCCTGGCCGCGATCGGCGTGGAGACCACCGCCCGGGCGGTCGCCGAGCACTACGGCGCCGACCTGCTCGACGGCTGGCTGGTCGACGAGGCCGACGACGGCGTGCGGGCCGAGGGCATCGAGGTGCGCTCCCGCCCTCTGTACATGAGCGACATCGGCGCGACCGCGGACATCGCGCGCGCCGCGCTGGACCTCGCCACCGAGCTGAAGGGACGGACCCGATGACCGCCCACCTGAGCGTGCACGGGGTCGACGGGCTGCCGGAGATCCGGTCGGGGGACGACCTGGCGGGGCTCATCGCCGGCGCCGCCGAGGTGCGCGACGGCGACATCCTCGTCGTGACCTCCAAGATCATCAGCAAGGCCGAGGGGCGCGTCCGGGAGATGGACCGCGAGGCCGCCATCGACGCCGAGACCGAGCGCGTGGTCGCCCGCAGGGAGGGCACCCGCATCGTGCAGACCCGCACCGGCCTGGTCATGGCCGCCGCCGGGGTGGACTCCTCCAACGTCGAGCCCGGCCGCGTCCTCCTCCTGCCCGCCGACCCCGACGCTTCTGCGCGCGCCCTGCGCGCGGGGCTGCGGGAGCGGCTGGGCGTGCGCGTCGCGATCGTGATCAGCGACACGTTCGGCCGCCCCTGGCGGGTCGGCCAGACCGACATCGCGATCGGCGCCGCCGGGCTCGACGCGCTCCAGGACCTGCGCGGCACCACCGACTCCCACGGCAACGTGCTGAACGTGAGCCTGAACGCCGTCGCCGACGAGATCGCCTCGGCCGGCGAGCTCGTCAAGGGCAAGGCCACCGGCACCCCGGTGGCGGTCGTGCGCGGGCTGGGCCACCTGGTGACCGAGGAGGACGGCGCGGGCGCGGCGGCGCTGATCCGCTCCGCCGACGACGACCTGTTCCGCTACGGATCCCGCGACGTCGTCACGGCGCGGCGCACGGTCCGCGAGTTCACCGACGAGCCCGTCGACCCCGAGGCGGTGCGCCGCGCCGTGGCCGCCGCGATCACCGCGCCCGCGCCCCACCACACGACGCCGTGGCGGTTCGTACTGGTGGAGTCCGCCGACATCCGCACCCGGCTGCTCGACGACATGCTCGCCGCATGGGTGGCCGACCTGCGCCGGGACGGCTTCTCCGAGGAGTCCATCGCCAAGCGCACGCGACGCGGCGACGTACTGCGCGCCGCCCCGTACCTCGTCGTGCCGTGCCTGGTCGCCGACGGCCACCACCCCTACCCCGACGAGCGCCGGGCCGGCGCCGAGCGCTCCATGTTCCTGGTCGCCATGGGCGCCGGGGTACAGAACCTGCTGGTCGGACTGGCCATGGAGGGTCTGGGGTCGGCCTGGGTGTCGTCCACGATGTTCTGCCCCGATGTCGTCCGCCGCGTCCTGCGGCTGCCGGACGAGTGGCAGCCCATGGGGTCGGTCGCGGTCGGGCACGCGGCGACGGCCCCGCGGGAACGCCCGCCGCGCAAGCCCGAGGAGTTCATCGAGGTGCGCTGAAGCCCGGCGGGGGCGCTTAAGTGACGACGCGGGGGTAGCGCCTCTGCGACGGGGGGAACGCGATGCACGACGATGCCTACATCCTTGCCGGGCTGCTGGTCGTGCTGACGGTGCTGGCCGGACGCATGCTGGCCGGGCGGCTGCGCGTTCCCGACGCCGTCATGCTGGTCGGGCTGGGGTTCGCCATCAGCTTCCTGCCGGGGATGCGGCAGATCCACGTCTCCCCGGAGATCGTGCTCCTGGTGTTCCTGCCGCCGCTGATCTACAACGCGGCGTTCTTCTCGGCACCTCGGGAGATGCGCGCGGAGGCCCGCCCGATCATCGCCCTGGCGGTGGGCATGACGCTCGTCAGCGCGTTCGCGATCGCGGGGGTCACCTGGCTGCTGCTGCCCGACACCGCGTGGCCGGCGGCGATCGCGCTGGGCGCCGCTGTCGCGCCCACCGACGCCGTCGCGTCCTCGGCGGTGCTCAAGCGGGTGGGCGCGCCGCGCCGTGTGCTCACGGTGCTCGAAGGCGAGAGCCTGATCAACGACGGCGTGGCGCTGACGCTGTTCAGCCTGGCGGTCACCGCGATGGTCACCCCGCTGACCCCGGCGGCGGGCCTGCTGGAGCTGGTCAAGGTGGTCGCGGGCGGGATCGCCTACGGGACCGTGATCGCGCTGCTGGTCACCTGGTCGCGCAGGCGGCTGCGCGACGGCAACACCCAGCTCGTGGTGAGCCTGGTGACCCCCTTCATCGCCTACATCCCGGCGGAGATGATGGGCTTCTCCGGGGTGCTGGCCGCGGTGGTGGCCGGCTTCTACCTGGGGACCCGGGGCGATGGCATCCTGCCGCCGCGGGTCCGGGTCACGGGGACCATCGTGTGGCAGGGCCTGGTGATGCTCCTGGAGTCGGTGCTGTTCGTGCTGCTGGGCCTGCAACTGCACGAGGTGCTCAGCGGTGTCTCCGGGCTGGCGCCGGCCCAGCTGGTGCTGAGCGCCGTCGCGGTGATCGCGGTCTCGGTGCTGGTCCGGCTGGTCTGGCAGGTGTGGGTGGCGCCGGTGACGCGGTACCTGCCGGGGAAGCTGCGGATGGACCCGGGGCCGGTGCGGGAGCGGATCATCATCGGGTGGAGCGGGATGCGCGGGGCGATCTCGCTGGCCATCGCGCTGTCACTGCCGCTGACCGTCGGCCGGGGCGAGTTCACCGACCGCAACGTGCTGATCTTCCTGGCCGCGGCGGTGGTGCTGGCCACCCTGGTCGGGCAGGGGACCACGCTGCCCCTGCTGCTGCGCCGCTTGGGCGTGCCCCAGGAGCACGGGCTGCGCTCGGAGATCGCGGCGGCGGAGGTCGCCATGGGCCGGGCCGCGCTCACCCGGATCGACGAACTGCTGTCGGACGCGCTGGTCGACGAGCAGGCCGCCGAGACCTACCGGCAGATGCACAAGCTGCGGGTGAAGCAGTCGCGGGCACTCCTGGAGGCCGGCCCTGAGCAGCGGCCCGAGGCCAAGCAGCGGGTCCGCGGAGCGGCGTTCCTCCGCCACGAGATCACCCGGGCGGAGCGCCAGGCGCTGAACCGGCTGTACCGCGGCGGCGACATCGGCCACGAGGCGTTCCAGACCCTCCAGCGGGAACTCGACGTGCGTGAGCCGCACCGGCCGCACCCGGGGTGAATCGGAACGGCGAGCCGACGAGCGAGCGCAGGCGGCGCCGCCTCTGGCCGAAGGCCCCCACGCGGGGCCGCCGAAGGCGAGCGTGACCGGAAAGCACCAAACGGCGAGCCGACGAGCGAGCGCAGGAGGCGCCGCCCCCGGCCGCAGGCCCCCACGCGGGGCCGCCGGAGCCGAGCGAGAAGGCGAGCGTGACCGGAAAGCACCAAACGGCGAGCCGACGAGCGAGCGCAGGAGGCGCCGCCCCCGGCCGAAGGCCCCCACACGGGACCGCCGAAGCCGAGCGAGAAGGCGAGCGTGACCGGAAAGCACCAAACGGCGAGCCGACGAGCGAGCGCAGGCGGCGCCGCCTCTGGCCGCAGGCCCCCACGCGGGGCCGCCGAAGCCGAGCGAGAAGGCGAGCGTGACCGGAAAGCAGAGAGGGCCATACGGTTCGGGTAGCCTCCAGCGCATCTGACCATTCCGCCCCCGGACGCCCGGTCCGCCCTGGGGTGCGGCACTTCGGGGGAGACCGCGTGCGTGGCAACCGACAGCCGGACCTGATCGCCGATCCGCAGGGGCCCTTCCACGGGCCGCTCGCCCACGCACTGGCCTGCGCGGTGCACATCGCCGTCAACAGCGGCGTGGCGTGGAACTCGCCCAACAAGGGCTGCACGTGCTGCTCCAAGCCCAAGCAGAAGCGCAAGGTCCTCCAGCGGGACTGGGGGATCGAATCCGCCGAGGACTGGCGCTCCACCGCCGAGACCCTGCTCAGCGACCGGAGCAGCAACGGGACCGGCGCCCTGCTGCTCGATATGCGCATGCAGCTGGTGCGGCAGTACGGCCACGCCGTCGACGCCCGCACCTGGCGCGACGCGCTCTCCGCCTGGTGCCGCCAGGAGCAGGTCACCGACGAGAGCTACCAGATGCTCGTGGGGCTCATGGGGATGATCCTCGACTACGAGAAGCGGTTCGCCGCCGACGGCCTGCTGCCGCACGGGGGGTTCGTCAGCGGGATCGGCGCGTGGGACTACGGGCGCGCCGCGAACATGGCCCGGTGGGGCGTGCAGTGCGAATACGCCGACCCCCCGACCATGGAGTGGGTCGCGGTCCGCGCGAGTGAGCAGGCGCGGCGGCACCACGGCTCATGGGCCGACTTCTCGGCCGGCTACATCCTGGGGCGCTGCCTGCACTTCGACGAAGGCGAGTTCGGCTCGTGGTACACCACCCCGCTGGCGGTGCACCACACGATGATGTCGCACCCGCAGAGCCCCTGGCTGCACATGCCCTTCCACTTCTGACGCGCCCGCGACGCCGGGCACCCGCGGGCGGCGCTCACCGCTCGCGGGGCGGCACTTCCCGGGTGGGCGGCCCGCTGTAGGCGGCCAGCAGCGGGCGCGGGATGGGCCCCTTGATCCGCGCGCCGCCCTGCTTCTCCTCCCAGGCGTGCGCGAGGATCCCCACCGAGCGCGACAGCACGAACAGCCCCCGCCCCAGCTCCGGCGCGAAGCCCAGCTCGGAGTAGACCACCGCGGTCGCGCCGTCGATGTTCATCGGCACCGGCCGCTCGCGCCCCTCGGCGAGCGCGGCCTCCAGGGCGAGGGCCGCCGCGAGGTGGTCGCCCGCGACCCGGCCGGCCTCGACCTCCGCGGCGACCAGGCCCAACAGCGGGTCGCGCCGGGGGTCGCGCGGGTGGAAGCGGTGCCCGAACCCGGGCACGTGGCGGCGTGCGGCGCGGTGCTCGGCGACGGCGGCCCGCGCGGCGTCCAGGGGGTCCTGCCCCGCCCGGGCGCGCTCGACCAGGCCGGCCAGCACCTCCATGCACTGCTGCCCCGCGCCGCCGTGCACGTCGCCGAGCAGGTTGACCCCGGTGGCGACCGCGTTGTTCAGCCCGGTACCGCAGGTCGCGGCCATGCGCGCGGCCGCGATGGAGGGCGCCTGCGGACCGTGATCGACGGCGGAGACGAGGGCCGCCTCCAGCAGGGCGGCGCTGTGCGGGTCGGGCAGGTCGCCGCGGAGCAGCAGCCACACGGTGTCGGCGAAGGAGGCGGCGCCGATCAGCCGCTCGACCGGGTAGCCGCGCAGCTCGATCTCGCCGGGGGCGATGCGGGTGATGGCGGTGTCCCACCAGCCCTCGACCTGCGCCCGGGGGATGTCGGCCCCCGCTTCGCGGGAGGGGGGCGTCGTGCCGTGGTCGCTCGTGCTCATCAGTACCTCCGAGGAGACCCCGGTATCGGCCGGGGAGGGGCCGGGCGCCCCGCCGGTGCGGGCGGGGCGGCCGTATCGCTGTCAGGTGGTCCGGTCGCCGTCGCGGACGGCCACCGGTGCGCGCGGACGGGGGCGCGGGGGCGGGGACGGGGTCAGACCACGCCGTCCTTGTGCAGCGCGTCGATCTCGTCGTCGTGCAGCCCGAGCTGGGCCAGCACCTCGCGGGTGTGCTCGCCCAGGCGCGGCGGGGGCGAGGCGGGTTCCGCCGGGCGCCCGTCGACCCGGACGCCGCTGCCCAGCACCCGCAGGGTGCGTTCGGGGTGGCCGGGGAAGTCGAGGTCGTGCACGAGCTCCCGTTCGGCCACCTGGTCCAGGCCCAGGACATCAGGGACGTCAAGGACCCGCGCCGCCGGCACCCCCACGGCCGACAGCCGCTCCTCCCACTCCAGCGCCGTGCGGCTCGCGAGCCCGGCCTCCAGTTCGGCCCGCAGCTCCTCCCGGTGCGCCTTGCGGTCCTCGCGCCCGGCGAAGCGGGGGTCGCCGATCAGCTCGGGGCGGCCGGCCTCGCGGCAGAGGGTCTCGAACTGCTCCTGCTTGTTGGCGGCGATGTTCAGCTCGCCCGCGCCGGTGCGGAAGGTGCCCGAGGGCGCGGCCGTGCCGTTCTCGTTGCCCATGGGCCGCGGCGGCACCCCGGCGATGAGGTGGTTGGAGACCGCCCAGCCCATCGCGGTGACCGCGGTCTCCAGCATGGAGACGTCCAGGTGGGCGCCCTCGCCGGTGGTCCGGCGGCGCACCAGGGCGGCGCACACCGCGAAGGCGGCGGCCATGCCGCCGAGGGTGTCGGCGACCGGGTACCCGGCGCGCAACGGGGCGGAGTCCGCGGTCCCGGTGACGCTCATCATGCCCGAGAGCCCCTGGATGACCTGGTCGTAGGCGGGGCGGTCGCGCATGGGGCCGGTCGCCCCGAAGCCGGACACGGCGCAGTAGACCAGGCCCGGGTTGATCTCGCGCAGCCGCTCGGGGCCGAACCCGAGCCGTGCGAGGACCCCGGGGCGGAAGTTCTCCAGCAGCACGTCGGCCCCGGCCAGCAGCCGGGCGAGGACGTCACGGCCCCGCTCGTCCTTGAGGTCGAGGGTGAGGGAGCGCTTGGCGGCGTTCTGGGCGAGGAAGGACGCGCCGAGCAGTTCGCCGTTCAGCTCCGCGTCGGCGCCGAGGCGGCGGGCGAGGTCACCGGAGCCGGGGACCTCGATCTTGACGACGTCGGCGCCCATGAGGGCGAACTGGTAGCCGGCGAAGGGGCCGGCCAGGACGTTGGTGAGGTCGAGCACGCGCACCCCGGCGAGGAGGCCGCTCGTGCTTTCGGGCGGGGTCATGGGCGCTCCCCGTGGTCGAGGCCGATGTCGGAGATCCGCCGTCCGGCGCGGACGGTGGCGGCGGTGAACTCGGTCACCGCTTCGGGGGTGAAGCGGGCGGTGGGGCCGCCGAGGGCGATCGCCGCCTGGACCCGGCCGCCGCTGTCGAAGACGGGGGCGGCGACGCCGGAGACGCCGGTCTCGCGCTCGCCGTGGCTGACCGCGTGCCCGTCGCCGCGAGCGCGGCCCGCCTGCTCGCGCAGGGTCTCGGCGTGCCGGGCGCCGTGCGGGGAGGCCGCGGCCACCCGGCGGAACAGGGCGTCGTCGCCGTCGGCGAGCAGAACCTTCGCGGCCGCGCCGGCCCACAGCGGGAACTCGTCGCCGACGTTGACGATGTGCCGCAGCGCGTGCGGCCCCTCTTCCTGGGCGACGCAGACGCGGGCGGCGTCGCTGCGCACGTACAGGTGCGCGGTCTCGGCGGTCTCGGCGACCAGTTCGCGCATGACCTGGCGGATCGCCTCGGGCACCCGCCATGCGGTGCGGGCCAGCCCGGCCCAGCGCAGCAGGCCGGGACCGACGGCGATCCGGCCGTCGGGGCGGGTCCACAGCAGGCCGCGGTGTTCCAGCGTGCCCACGAGCCGCAGCAC
This sequence comes from Nocardiopsis mangrovi, assembly GCF_042653925.1. Classification (NCBI taxonomy): domain Bacteria; kingdom Bacillati; phylum Actinomycetota; class Actinomycetes; order Streptosporangiales; family Nocardiopsidaceae; genus Nocardiopsis; species Nocardiopsis mangrovi. Next base: position 112,394 of record NZ_JBHSFQ010000006.1, on the reverse strand, counting down.
GGTCGTCTTGGCCAGTCCGCTGGCGTCGGTCAGCTCGCGAATGGTGCGGCGCTGGTTGTGCTCGTCGAACAGCGCGAGGAGGTCCAGCGCCCGGAGGACACTGCGCACGCCGGGATCGGCGTCGCTCTCGGTCGCCAAAAGGTCACCCTCTTCTGGTCCGTCAGGTGAACCATTCTTACCACTTGATGGACCACCTGACCATAGGCCGCAGATACCCCGGAACCGCCGCGGGCCGCGGCCGGGCGGGCCGCGGAGGGTCGCCGCCCCGGGATCCGGGAGGCCGGGGGCGCTTTCGCGACTCCCGGCAAAAGGCCAGCGAACACAAGGATCTTGATGATCAAAAGGACCAAAAGCTTTACCCCGTGGCAACGGGTGCGTCATGCTCACGAAATCGGGACGGATGCGACCTGCGTCACTGGCATGTGCGGTCCCCGGCACACACCGGCACGTGATTGCCGGGCGATCGGCGGACTGCACGGTCCGCGCAGTGGACCCGATGGACTTCGACCACGGAAAGAGCGACCTGATGAGCAGACAGCGGATCCTGCGCGTCGTCGGCGCGGCCGCCGCGGCCGCCGTCATCGGCACCGGGGTGGTCAACGCCGCCTCCAGTGACGAAAGCGCCACCGACGCGCACGCCCGCCTGAACCTGATCGTGCCCGCCGCCCCCGGCGGCGGCTGGGACCTGGTGGCACGGGAGGGACAGAACGCCTTCCGCGAGAACTCCATCGTGGACAACACCCAGGTGCTGAACGTCCCCGGGGCGGGCGGCACCATCGGCCTGGCCCAGACGGTGCGCCAGGAGGGGAGCACCAACACCCTGATGGTCACCGGGACGGTGATGATCGGCGCCATCGTCGTCAACAACTCCTCCAACACCCTGGAGGACGTCACGCCCATCGCCCGGCTCGCCGACGACTACGAGGTCATCGTGGTCCGCGAGGACTCCCCCTACCAGGACATGGGCGACCTCGCCGACGCGCTGCGCGAGGACACCGGCGCCGTCGCCATGGGCGGCGGCTCCCTCGGCGGCACCGACCACCTCCTGGGCGGGATGGTCGCCCGCGACATCGGCGCGGACCCGCAGGACGTCAACTACATCCCGTTCGCGGGCGGCGGCGAGGCGCTGACCTCCCTGCTCTCCGGCAGCATCGACGTCGGCATCAGCGGCTACAACGAGTTCAGCGACCAGATCGACGCCGGCAACGTGCGCGTGCTCGGCGTCTCCGCCCACGAGCGCATCGACGGGATCGACGCGCCGACCCTCGCCGAGCAGGACATCGACGCCGTCCTGCCGAACTGGCGCGGTGTCATGGCGCCGCCCGGGATCAGCGACGAGGAGCGCGCCGAGCTGACCGAGATCGTCACCGAGATGCACGGCACACCGGAATGGGAGGGCACGTTGGAGCGCAACCGCTGGGACGACACCTTCCAGACCGGCGACGAGTTCGACGCCTTCCTGGAATCCGAGATCGAGCGCGTCACCACCGTCACCGAAGAACTGGGGCTGTCCTGATGACCACCGGAACCTCCGACACCGCGGCCGCCGGCGCACCGCCGGCCGCCCCGGCCCCCGAGCCCGCGCCGTCGTGGCGGCAGGGGCGCAGCGAACTCCTGGTCGCCGCGCTGGTGATCGGCATCGCGGCGTTCCTCGCATTCCAGACCGCCACCATGCCGGTCCCGCCGGGGACCGAGCCGCCCGGACCGCGGTTCTTCCCGACCATCGTCTCGGTCTTCATGTTCGGCGCGGGGCTCGCACTGACCGTCCAGGTCATCCGGCACCCGCGGCGCGGCACCGCCGAGCCCGCACGGGAACCGGCCGGCGGCACGGGCGACGGCGCCGAGGCGCCCGCGCCCGCCGCCCCGGCGGGAGAGGTCGGCATCGACTGGCGCACCGTGGGCATCGTCGTGGCCTCGATCGCGGCCTTCGCCCTGCTGTTGCAGCCCGTCGGCTGGCTCATCTCGGCGGCGCTGCTGTTCTTCGGGGTGTCCTACGCCATGGGCAATCGGCGCTACCTGTTCGACGTCGTCATCTCCCTGGTGTTCTCCTCGTTCATCCAGATCGCATTCGTCGGCGGCCTCGGCCTCAACCTGCCGGCCGGAATCCTCGGAGGCATCCTCTAGATGGAAGCGCTCGACCACCTCCTGATCGGGTTCGGCGCCGCGCTGACCCCTGAGAACCTGCTGTGGGCGGTCCTCGGCGTGACGCTGGGCACCGCCGTGGGCGTGCTGCCCGGCCTCGGCTCCTCGATGGCCGTGGCGCTGCTGCTGCCCGTCACCTTCTCACTCGACCCCGTCGGCGCGTTCATCATGTTCGCCGGCGTCTACTACGGCGGACTGTTCGGCGACTCCACGGCCGCGATCCTGATGAACACACCGGGCCAGAGCTCGGCGATCGCGACCACGTTCGAGGGCCACAAGATGGCGCTGCGCGGGCGGGCCCCGCAGGCCCTGGCCACATCGGCCATCGGGGCGTTCACCGGCGCCATCCTGTCGACCACCCTGGTGGCGTTCTTCTCGCCCGCCATCATCGCGCTCGCGCTGCGCTTCGGCCCGGCCGAGTACTTCGCGCTGGCCGTGTTCGCCTTCATCGCGACCTCCGCCGTGGTGTCCGACTCCATGGTCCGCGGCCTGGTGGCGCTCGGGATCGGCCTGACCATCTCGATGGTGGGCATCGACACCCTCAGCGGCGCCGAGCGGTTCACGCTCGGCGTGCCGCAGCTCTTCGAGGGCTTCAGCATCATCACGGTGACCGTCGCCCTGCTGGCCATCGGCGAGGTGCTGCACGTCGCCGGGCGGATCCACACGAGCGACGCCCCGATGAGCCCGCCGCGCAACACCGGCACCCCGTGGCTGAAGCTCGCCGACCTGCGCCGCACGATTCCGGCGTGGCTGCGCGGCACCATGTTCGGTGTCCCGTTCGGCGTCATCCCGTCGGGCGGGTCGGAGATCCCGACCTTCCTCGCCTACGGCAACGAGAAGCGGCTGGCCGCCCGGCGCGCGCGCCGCGGCAAGGGCACCGACGAGTTCGGCAAGGGCGCGATCGAGGGTGTGGCCGCCCCGGAGGCGGCGGGCAGCGCCACCGCCGGTACGGCGATGGGCGCCCTGCTCGGGCTGGGCCTGCCCACCTCGGCGACCGCGGCCATCATGCTGGCGGCGTTCCAGCAGTACGGCATGCAGCCGGGCCCGCTGCTGTTCGAGCGCAACGGCGACCTGGTGTGGACGCTGCTGGCCAGCCTGTTCATCGGCAGCGTGCTGCTGCTCATCCTGAACCTGCCCTTCGCCCCGATGTGGGCGAAGCTGCTGCTGATCCCCAAGCCCTACCTGTACGCCGGGATCACGGTGTTCTCCGCGCTCGGGGTGTACGCGGCGGCGTCGTCGATGGTCGACCTGTGGCTGATGCTGCTCCTGGGTCTGGCCGGGCTGATGATGCGGCGCTACGACATCCCGCTGGCGCCCGTGCTGATCGCGGTCATCCTGGGGCCGGTGGCGGAATCCGAGCTGCGCCGGGCGCTGGCCGTGGGCCAGGGCGACGTGGGCGTGCTGTTCGACAGCGGGATCACGCTGGGCATCTACGGCCTGCTGCTGGCCATCGGCGCCATCGTGACCGTCAACAAGGTCCGCGCGGCGCGCGCCGCGCGGGCGGGCGGCACCGCGGAGAAGGAGACCGCGGGCGCGGCCTGAGCCCCACGAACGGGCCGACCGACACGGCGGCGCGGACCATCCCCTCCCCGGTCCGCGCCGTCGTCATGTCCGGCGTTCGCCGGTACGGGGCCGTCCGGGGCGGCCGGGTGACCGCGACATAATTGCAAACTTTCCTATCGATTCTGTTGACGCCGCAGCCGGGTTCTCTTAGGTTTCTTAACAATTCGAGCCCGGCCGGATCCGGCCCCAACGGGCACCCCGGCAGCGCGCGCCGGGGAGCCCACGCCGTACCCCCGACGAAGAACGGATCGAAGGAGCACCCCCGTGCAGGCTCACGCCCGACGCAGACTCCCGCTCACCCTGGCCGCCGTCCTGACGATGGTGGCCGGGCTGACGTCAGCGGCGCTGCCCGCCTCGGCCGACCCCACTGCTGAGACCGACGCCCCCGCGGCCACCGCCGCGGAGGGCCCGTGGCTCACCGGCTACTGGCACAACTTCGACAACGGCTCCACGACGCTGCCGATCAGCGACATCCCCGACGCCTACAACCTGATCGCGGTCGCCTTCGCCGACAACCTCGCCGGCACACCCGGCGGCATCACCTTCAACCTGGCCAGTGGCGAACTGGGCGGCTACACCGAGCAGCAGTTCAAGGACGACATCGCCGCCGCGCAGGCCCAGGGGCGCAAGGTCGTGATCTCGGTGGGCGGTGAACGCGGCAACGTCAGCGTCGCCAACCCCACGGAGGCGGCGAACTTCGCACGCACCACCCACGACCTGATGAACGAGTACGGGTTCGACGGCGTCGACATCGACCTCGAACACGGCATCAACGCCCAGTACATGGAGGAGGCACTGCGCGCGCTGTCCGAGCAGGCCGGCCCGGACCTCATGATCACGATGGCGCCGCAGACCATCGACTTCCAGGCGCCGAGCTACGGCTACCACCAGCTGGCGCGGGCGATCCCCGACATCCTCACCATCATCAACATGCAGTACTACAACTCCGGCTCGATGCTGGGCTGCGACGGCCAGGTCTACAGCCAGGGGACGGTGGACTTCCTCACCGCCCAGGCGTGCATTCAGCTGGAGCTGGGGCTGCGCCCCGACCAGGTCGGCCTGGGCCTGCCCGCCACCCCCTCGGCGGCGGGCGGCGGCCACCAGGCGCCGGCCAACGTCGTGCGCGCCCTCGACTGCCTCGAACGGGGGGCCAACTGCGGCTCCTTCACCCCCGCGGAGCCCTACGGGCCCACCGGCGGCGTGATGACGTGGTCGATCAACTGGGACGCCACCAACGGCTACGCCTTCGCCAACGCGATCGGTCCGCGGATCGGCACCTGACGCGCCGGCCCGCCCCTCCTACCGCCGCCCGGTCGTCGCGTGAACGCGCCGGCCGGGCGGCCGCCATTTCCCGCCCGCCCCCTCACACCAGCGGCAGCCGCGTGCGGCGGATGCCCTCGGCCACGCCGTCGCTGGCCTCGGCACGGCGAGCCGACGAACGAGCGCAGGCGGCGCCGCCCCCGGCCGCAGGCCCCCGCGCGGGGCCGCCGGAGTGAGTGAGAAGGCGAGCGTGCCCCATAAAGGGCCGAGGCCCCACACGGCCCTCACACCAGCGGCAGCCGCGTGCGGCGGATGCCCTCGGCTACCCCGCCGCTGGCCTCGGCACGGCGAGCCGACGAACGAGCGCAGGCGGCGCCGCCCCCGGCCGCAGGCCCCCGCACGGGGCCGCCGGAGTGAGTGAGAAGGCGAGCGTGCCCCATAAAGGGCCGAGGCCCCACACGGCCCTCACACCAGCGGCAGCCGCGTGCGGCGGATGCCCTCGGCTACCCCGCCGCTGGCCTCGGCGACCGCGCGCCGGTCCGCGGGCACCTCGCCGTAGAGCGTGCTGCGCTGGCGGACCGGCCGCCCGGTGGGCGCCACCAGGGCGCGGATGTCGCCGATGGTCTTGAACGAGCCGTTGGCTGAGCCCGCCATGCGGCTGATGGTCTCCTCCATCAGGGTCCCGCCGACGTCGTTGACGCCGCCCTGGAGCAGTTGCCGGCAGGTGTCCTCGGCCAGCTTCACCCACGAGCACTGGATGTTGTCGATGTGCCCGTGCAGCAGCAGCCGCGCCAGCGCGTGCACCGCCCGGTTCTCCCGCGCGGTCGGCCCGCTGCGCGCCAGGCCCGCGAGGTAGATCGGGGCCCCGGTGTGCACGAACGGCAGCGGCACGAACTCGGTGAACCCCGGCCGCCCGTTGCGCTCGACCGAGCGCTGCTGTAGCGAGCGCAGCAGCTTGATGTGGGCCACCCAGTGCCGCGGGGTGTCGACGTGGCCGTACATCATCGTCGACGTGGTGGGGATGCCCAGGTCGTGGGCCGTGGTGATCACCTCGACCCAGTCCGCGGCGGGCAGCTTGCCCTTGGTCAGCACCCAGCGGATGTCGTCGTCGAGGATCTCGGCGGCCGTGCCCGGGATGGAGTCGAGCCCCGCCTCGCGGGCGCGCAGCAGCCACTCCCGGACCGGCAGGTTCGTGCGGGAGGCCCCGTTGACGACCTCCATGGGGCTGAACGCGTGCACGTGCATGTCCGGGACGCGGTCCTTGACCGCGCGGGCGATGTCGAAGTAAGCGGTGCCGGGCAGGTCCGGGTGGATCCCGCCCTGCATGCACACCTCGCCCGCACCGGCCTCCCACGCCTCGGCGGCGCGGTCGGCCACCTGGTCCAGCGAGAGCGTGTAGGCGTCGGCGTCGGTCCGCCGCTGGGCGAACGCGCAGAACCGGCAGCCGGTGTAGCAGACGTTGGTGAAGTTGATGTTCCGGGTGACGACGAAGGTGACGTCGTCGCCCACCGCGTCGCGCCGCACCGCGTCGGCCAGGCCGGCCAGCTCCTCCAGTTCGGGGCCGTCGGCGTGGAGGAGGGCGAGGGCCTCGTCGTCGGTGAGCCCGGCGGGGTCGGCCTCCGCCCGGCGCAGGGCCGCGGCGATGTCGCGGTCGGAGCGGCGCGGCTCCGCGGCGCCGGCTCCGGGGCCGGGCACCCGCTCCCGCAGCCGGTCCCAGTCGCCGTAGACCGCGTCGAAGTCGCCGCGGCGGTCCGCGGAGCGGCCTTCGGTGTCGATCGCGGTGTGCAGGTCCGTGCGGCCGGCCGGGGTCTGCTGCCGCTCGGGCTCCTGCCACGGGCGGCCCTCAACGACCGCGTCCTCGCGCGCCAGCCCGGTGCCCGGATCGGCCAGCGCCGCGACGTGGCCCATGACGCGGGGGTCCAGCCAGGGTTCGCCCTGGAGCACGTAGGGCGGGTAGGCGGTCAGGCGCTCGCGCAGCTCGAAGCCCTCCGACGCGGTGTGCTCGGCGAGCGCGTCGATCTGCGGCCAGGGGCGCTCGGGGTTGACGTGGTCGGGGGTGAGCGGGGAGACCCCGCCCCAGTCGTCGATGCCCGCCCGCAGCATCAGCGCGTATTCGCCCGAGATCAGGTTGGGCGGCGCCTGCACCCGCATGCCGGGCCCCATGACCAGCCGGGTGACGGCGATGGTGGCGGCCAGGTCCGTGAGGTCGGCGTCGGGCCGGGCCATCATCGCCGTGCCGGGCTTGGCCCGGAAGTTCTGCACGATGACCTCTTGTACGGAGCCGTACTCGCGGGCGACCCGGCGCATGGCGAACATGGAGTCGGCGCGCTCGGCCAGGGTCTCCCCGATCCCGATGAGGATGCCGGTGGTGAACGGGACGCCGCTGCGCCCGGCGTCCTCCAGCACCCGCAGCCGGACGGCGGGGTCCTTGTCGGGGCTGCCGTAGTGGGCCTGGCCGCGCTCGGTGAACAGCCGCTCGGAGGTGGTCTCCAGCATCATGCCCATCGAGGGCGCCACCGGCTTGAGCCGCTGGAACTCCGACCAGCTCAGCACGCCGGGGTTGAGGTGCGGCAGCAGACCCGTCTCCTCCAGGACCAGGATCGCCATGGCGCGCACGTAGGAGAGGGTGTCGTCGTAGCCGTGCGCGTCCAGCCACTCCGCCGCCTGGGTCCACCGGTCCTCGGGGCGGTCGCCGAGGGTGAACAGGGCCTCCTTGCAGCCCAGCGCCGCGCCCCCGCGCGCGATGTCCAGCACCTCGTCGGGGGTGAGGAAGGGTGCGGACAGGTTTCCGGGAACCGTCGCGAAGGTGCAGTAGTGGCAGCGGTCCCGGCACAGGCGCGTGATGGGGACGAACACCTTGCGGCTGTAGGTGATCACCCCGGGGCGGCCGAGTGCGGCCAGCCCGGCGTCGCGGACCCGCCCGGCGTAGGTGAGCAGGGCGGTGAGGTCGTCGCCGCGCGCGTGGAGCAGCACTTCGGCCTCAGAGGGGTCCAGGGGCTTGCCGTCGCGTGCGCGCGCCAGCGCGCGCCGCATCGCCGACGGCGCGGGGGCCGGTTCACGGGCCCCGTCTCCAGCAGCTGTCATAGGCCGCACGATACGTGTCGGCCGCCCGGCGGTCACCGGCCGGGCCCCGCGCGGCGCGCCCCGGGCCGGGCCGCCCGGGGGGTCAGGCCGCGGCGGGGCGCCGCCCGCCGCGCTTGGCGGCCACGCGCTCCTCAAGGAACGCCTCCCACCGCCGGGAGATCGCGGTGACGTCGTAGTCGGCGGCCGACTCCAGGGCCGCCTCCGCCATCCGCAGCCGCTCGTCGCGGTCCTCGACCAGCCGCAGCAGCCCCGCGCCCAGCGCGCCGACGTCCTGGTGGGGCACCAGGAGCCCGTTGCGGCCGTCGTCGATGATCTCCCTGGGGCCGTGCGGGCAGTCGAAGCTGACCGCGGGGACGCCCACCGAGAACCCCTCGATGATGGTCATCCCGAAGCCCTCGATACGCGAGCTGACGGCCAGGAGCGACGCCTTGGCGATCTCACCGGTGAGGTCCTTGGTGCGGCCCATGAGGGCCACCTGGTTGCTCAGGCCCATGGCGGTGATCTTCTCGCGCAGCTTCTCGTCCTTCTTGCCGCCGCCGTAGATCCGCAGCCGCCACTCCGGGTGCCGCTCGGCCACCACCGCGAACGCGTCGAGGAGCTTGGGGTACTGCTTGACGGGCGACATCCGGCCGGCGGCCACGATGATGGGGTTGTCCTGGGTGGACCGGGGGTATGCGCCGGACGGCAGCGAGTTGGGCATGGCCCGCAGCCGGTCGCCGGACCCGCCGAGGAATTCGGCGTAGGCGGCGCGGTCGGTCTCGGTGAGGACCACCAGGCCGTCCAGCCGGCGGTAGGCGGTGCGGATCGCCGCGCGCAGGTCGGCGGCGTGGTCGTCGAGGTGGATGTGCTCCTGCCCGATGCGCAGCAGGCGCCGCGGCGCCCAGCGGGCGATCAGCAGGTTGATCCCGGGGCGGGTGCCCATGACGACGTCGGCGTCGGTGGCGCGGAGGTAGTCGCGCACCGCCCGGAGGCGGTGGTCGTCGTAGATGGGGTTGCGCCGGGCCTCGCTCTCGGGGACGGCCTCGGCGCGCCGCCGGCGGCGCCAGCGCTCCAGCGCCCCGGACGCCTCGGGTTCGGGGTCGGCCGCCGAGGTGGGCACGAGCGGGACCAGCCGCACGCCCGCGGGCGGCGGGAAGAACGGCTCCTCGCGGTGCTGCGCGAGGCTGACGACCTCCACCTCGTGCCGGGCCGCCAGCCCTCCGGCGAGGTTGAAGACGGTGCGGATGGTGCCGCCCATGCCGTAGGCGTTGGCGATGAGGATCGCGATCTTCATGCCTGCCCCGCGAGCGTCGCGAGGAGGGACAGGTCGTCGTCGACGGTGTAGTAGGGGCGGATGCGCACCCCCGCCTCCAGGACGGTTTCGGGGTAGACGACCTTCTTCTTCTTGCCGACGATGTCGTCGGCGCGGGCGGCCAGCCGCAGCTCGCCGACGCCGGGGAGGTCGAGCCAGAGGTCCCACTCGTTGTGGGGGCGGCCGGGGTCGTGGAACCGGGTCAGGGGTTCGAGGGGGATCTCGGTGCGGAACTCCCCGGCGGCGAGGGCGGCGGGGGCGGTGAGGGTTCCGCTGCGCTCGCGCTGCCGGGCGACCAGCCGCGCCGGTCCCGTGGCCGCGATCGGGCCGTAGGCGGGCATTCCGGACACCCGGACGGTATCGGTTCCGACCTCCACCCAGGCGACCTCGGCATAGGGGGCGACCGTGCGGGCGCGCAGCCGCAGCCTGCCGTGCGGGTCGCGCAGGGCGCGCAGTTCGCGGCGCCGCGGGCGCTTCAGGTAGGCGACGCGGTCGGCCATGCTGAAACCGGGGTCCGTGGTGGCCAGCGGCCGGGGGCGGCCGTCGCCGGCGATCCACAGGACGTCCCAGGTTCCGTCGTCGAGGGGGACCTCCGCGAGGTCGGCGCGGACCCGGCCCGCGCCGACGAGCCGTCCCGTGACCTGCACCACGGGGCCGGGGTCGCCGTCGCGGCGCAGTTCCAGCACGGTGTCCTCGTCGCGGGCGTTATCCGTGTCACCGGTATCCCGGAGACGCAGCTCCAGCACGTCTCCGCTGTCGATCCGACTCAGCTCTGCCTGCACGTGCCTCCCATCCAACAGGTGAAGGTGCGAAGGGCCGGCGCGGCCCTCCCTGCGGCCGGGCCCCTGGGCGCGGGACCGCCCCATCCGCCACCCAAGATAGGGCGACGAATCGGCACATCTTCACCGCAGAAATATCATCTTTCCGTCATATCTACCCCCGATGAGTAAGGTTCTCGTTAGTAGTTCATCTGCCCGTAATCATGGCCGGATGCGGCCACAAGGGCGCACCCCCGGCGACCGGGGCAAAAGAGAACCGCGCCCGGCGCGCGGCGGCCGGACGCGGATGGCGAAGATCACGCGTGCGGGGTGCGGAAAGCGGGGGGCTCGGAAGGCGGTGCCGGGACACGTTTCCGGGAGCGCCGGGCCCCGCCCCCGTCGCGGGCGGAATGCCGGACGGGCCCGGAAGGTCGCCGCGCCGGGCGTCCCGCCCTCCGTTGCGGCTCTGTCCGGCCGCCCGGAGGGCTCAGGCCGCCTCTTCGGGGTCGAGCTCCAGCTCCACCCATACCGAGTACACCGGGTGCCCGGGCGGCTCCGTCCAGCCGTAGCGGCGCGAGTGGACGGCGATCAGCGCCAGCCCGCGGCCGTGCTCGGCGGTGAGCAGGTCGGCGTCGGAGAGGATGTGCGGCGGCTCCTGGGGGCGGGTCGGGCGCTCGGGGTGCGGCCCCTGGTCCATGACCCGCAGGCCGATGGTGTCGTGCGGGAAGTGAACGGTGGTGATGAAGTACGCGCCCTCCTGCCCCGACGCCGAGTGGGCGATGGCGTTGGAGGCGAGTTCACTGGCCACCAGCCGCAGCGCGTCGGCGAGGTCCTCACGCTGGGCATACGGGCGCCCGCAGGTGCGCAGCCGCTCCGCCACCCAGGTCCGGAGCCGGCCGGGGGATTCGGGCGTACCGGGCAGCGCCACGACGTCGGCGGCCGGGCCCCACCCCCAGCCGGGCTGCACGAGCGTCGGTCGCGGGATAACTTGGGTCATGGGTCGACTCCCTGCTTCCTCAGGAGAGTTGGGCCAGGCCCTTGGCACGTGCTGAACCCACGTGCCGGGGGCCGTTCTTCGTGCGCGCGGTAACGATAACCGCACCGGAGGACATGACTCCTCGTGAACGATCACTTACAAATTGCTAGAGTGGCAGTCCTCGATCGGTGGTGCAAGACTTCCGGCAATTTTGCCCTGCTTTCGACGGGGAGGGGTCCTTGGCGGCGACACGGAGCCCGGCACTGCGCGCGCAGTGGCTGGGCGGGATGCTCCGCGACCTGCGCGAGAGCAACCGCCTGCCGCTCCGCGAGACCGCGCTGTTCCTGGAGCGCAGCACCTCCACGGTGAGCCGGTTCGAATCCGGCGCCCTGCCGATCTCCCCGGACGACGTCGCGGCCCTGTTGGACTTCTACCACGTCGAAGGGGCCGTCCAGCGCTCGGCGCTGCTGCGCCTCGCCGAGGACCCCGTCGACACCGGGTGGTGGGAGCGCTATCGCGCCGACATCACCCCCGCGACCGGCGACCGCATATGGCTGGAGGAACGGGCCGAGCGGATCCGGGTCTTCAGCCCACTCGCCGTCGCCACCCTGTTGCAGACCGAATCCTACGCGCGCGCCGTCATCGCCGCCGCCGCGCCCGGCGCCCCGGCCCGCCAAGTCGAACGGTGGGTCGAGGTGCGGATGAAGCGGCAGGGGGTCCTCGGCGGCGACTCCCCCGCCCGGCTCGACGTCCTGCTCGACGAAGGCGCCCTGCGCCGCCCGGCCGGCGGCCACGCGGCAATGCGCGATCAGCTCGCCCACCTACGCGCCTCGGGAGAGCGCGACAACATCCGGATCCGGGTGCTGCCCTTCGACGCCGGCGCCTACACCGACACCGACGGCGCGTTCGGCCTGATCGCCCTCGGCGGCCCGCTGCCCGAGGTCGCCCACGTCGACGGCGCGGCCGGCCGCGTCCTGCTGGCCCACGACGACGTGCGCCGCCTCGGCTCCCTCTACGACCGCCTCCAGGCGAGCTGCCTCACCCCCGACGAGTCCGCCGCCTTCCTGGCCGCCCTCGAATCGGCCGGCGGCTGACCCCGTTTCCAGCGGGTCACAATTAAGCCATGCCCGGTGCATTCGACGACGCGGTCCGCGCCGACATCGGCGAGCTCTCGGCGCGACTCGCGCGGCGGACCCCCGATGCCGCCGCCCTGCGCCCCCAAGAGTGGCTCGGGGTCGTCCAGACGCACTCCGCCCGTCTGATCGCGGCGTGCCGCGACGTCCCCGAGGATGCGTGGGCGACGCACTCCGCCGCGGTCGCCTACGCGCTGGAGGCGGCCATGGAGTCGGGGATCGTCACCCCCCACGAGCACGCCGTCCGCCGGCTGCACCTGACCGCGGCCCTGCTCCGGCGCGTCCCCGCCGATCCCCGGGTCGACCTCCTCGACCCCGACCGCGCGATCGGGCTGCTGCTGCGCAGCCTGCCGGTCGGCCTCGAACGCGCTCGCGAACGCGCACCGGTCTGGCGGACGCTGGATATCGCGGAGATCCGGCTGCTGCGGCGCGCCAAGAACCTCCTCCACCCGGCGCTGGACATCGTCGCGACCGTCGGCCGCGGCGACCTGGACGCGCGCCTCGCGGCCTGGCGGGACGTGCTGCCGCGGCTCCCCTGAGCGGGGTCAGCCGGTCTTGCGGGCGCGCAGCAGGACGATGCTGCCGCGGGTGTTGGGGTGGCGGGCGTCGCCGGCGGCGATGAAGGGGATCAGCGGGGCCGCGGCGTTGAAGCCGACCCGCCCCCCGTGCGCCGAGATCGTCAGGTACGCGCGCTCGGCGGAGCGGCTGCGGAACTGGTAGGAGTGCTCCCGCACCTCCAGGCCGAATCCCGCCAGCAGCGCCCCCAGCGACTCATGGGTGTAGGTGCGCTTGACGTGGTAGCGCCGGGCGTGGGCGGCGAACAGCTCCGGCCACTCCTCGCGGCGGGAGAGGCAGTCGGCCGACATCACCAGCTCGCCCCCGGGCCGCAGCACGCGGGCCATCTCCCGCAGCGACGCCGGACCGTCGTCGAAGTGCTCGATCGCGCAGATCGACAGCACCTTGTCGACGGAGGAGTCGCGCATCGGCAGACGCAGGGCGTCGCCTTCGATCAGAGCGGGGGCGTCGCGGAGCCGGGCACCGCGCAGCATCTTGCCGCGCGCCAGGTCGAGGGAGACCGCGCGGGCGCCCCGCCGCCGGGCCTGGGCGGCCCAGTAGCCGTCGCCGCCGGCGACGTCGAGCACCACCTGCCCGCGGAGGTCGCGGCCGAGCCAGTTCAGCAGGGTCCCCGCCTCCCGGGCGCGGCAGACGTGGACCCGGTGACCGGCGAAGGCGACGACGTCAGGCATTCCCACGCGCATCACCTTAGAGCAGCGCACCGCCCGGGGGCACATCAGCGACGCCCGCCATCCGCCGGGGCCGCAGGGACCGCGAGCAGGCGGTGCGCGGCACCCACCGGGGCCCGCCGGACCGCGACCAGCGCGATGGCCACCACCGCCCAGGGCCCGGGCAGACCGCGGGTAGTCGACGATACGCGCCGGACCGCTCCCGCGTCAGCGGATCAGCGATATGTCAGGCGAACGGAAGCAGTGGGCTCTAGCGTGCTGATCGTGGGCCGGCGAAGGCGTCGGTCCGGAGCGGAGGATTCGTCCATGCCGGAGACCGGGACGGCCGCGGGGCCGACGTCGGCGTCGCAGCCATGGGAGACGCGGATCGAGGGCTCGCCCGCCCTCGCGGTGCGCGTGCGGGAAGGCGGCGGGGTGCCGGTGGTCCTCCTGCACGGGCTCGGCCGCACGCTGGAGGACTGGGAGCCCGTCGCGCCGCTCCTGGCGGAACGCCACTCCGTGTACACGGTGGACCTGCGCGGCCACGGCCTCTCCGCCGACGGCCGCTGGTCGCTCGACGGCTGCGTGGACGACCTGATCCGGGTGATCGGCCATTTCGGGCTGGAGCACCCGGTCGTGGCCGGCCACGGGCTGGGCGGGGTGGTCGCGCTGATGTGCGGCTCGCGCCGCTCCGACCTCACCGCCGCGGTGGGCATCGAGGTCCAGGGCCGCCCGCGCGCCGAGGAGATCGCCGGGCCCATGGGGCTGTCCCCGGCCGAGGCCGAGGGACCGGCGAGGACCGCCCACGACTTCATGGTCGAGCAGCTGGCGGCGCTGGTGTCGCCGATGCCGCTGGACTCCTTCGAGCAGCTGCTCAAGGCACAGCGCACGGGCCCGATGGGGCTGCCGGGCGCGGCGCTGGAGGCGTCGGCGCTGCGGGGCTGCATCATGGGCGACGGCCTGGTATCGCCGCGCCCCGGGCCGCGGGCGGCCCGCACCCTCTTCGAGGCGTACGGCGAGTACCGGTCGTCGTGGACCCGGCCGCGGATGATCGTCCCGGCGCTGTCCCTGCTGTCCACCCGGCCCATGACGCCCCCGCCGGGAGCACCGGTCCGCTACACCGAGGTCCTGGCCGCCCAGACCGCCTACGAACTGGCCCCGCACGACGACAGGGCCACGACCATCGGCGTCGACGCCCCGCACGCCATGCACCTCACCCACCCGGCCCTCGTCACCCGCCTGATCGAGGACTTCCTCGGCTCCAGGTGACCGGTCCCGCCGGAGTCTCAGGCCGGGCGCCGACCACGGTCCGCGGTGCCGGCCTCCGCGAGAACCGCCAGGATCCCCCCAATGACGAAGACGACCAGCCACTCCCCCTCTGATCGCGCCGGCGCACCCGGTCCGCCACCGTGCGAGGACCGGTCCGGTGGCGCGAAGGCGCCCGACTGGTAGGTGGCGAGGAGGCCGAGCATGCTGGTGTAGGCGAAGCGGACGCCGTCGTCGCCGAGGTCCGGGAGCGCCCGGCCGAGCGCGGCGAGGTAGCGCCCCTCGACCGGGTCGACCTGCTCGGCGAAGATCCGCCGCACGCGCGGGTCGGGCTCGCCGATGATCCTGCCGATGAAGCGCGCGACGTCGGACCCGCGCGCGCCGTGGGTGCGCGCCAGCCCGGCGCCGGGCTCCACGAACGCCCGCACCAGATCGGGAACGGCCGGCCGCGGGGACGCCGCTTCGAGTTCGTCCAGCCGCCGTCCGCGCTCGTCGTTGACGGCCCGCATGGTCTGGTCGACCGCCGCGCGCAGCAGACCCTCCTTCGAACCGAAGTGGTAGTTGACGGCGGCGATGTTGGTCCCGGCCGCTTCGGTGAGGGCCCGCATCGAGGTGGCCTCGATGCCGCGTTCGCCGAACATCCGAACGGCCCATTCGATGAGCCGCTCCCGCGTGGACGCCCGATCCTGCGCCGCGGGAGCGGAACCCCGTCCGGACATCGCACCTCCTGTATACGCCGTGCCCGTCGCTGCCGCCGCTCGCTCCGCGAGTGGAACCGCCATGCTATAACCTTCGTTTGAAACGAACGTTTGAAACGAACGTTTGATTTCCCTTTTCGAGATCGGGGTGCGGAATGTCGAACACGGCGGTCATCGTCGGCGCGGGCATCGGCGGGCTGGCCGCCGCCCATGCCCTACGGCGCATCGGGTGGCAGGTGTCGGTCCACGAGCAGGCGCCCGTCATCGGGCCGGTCGGAGCGGGTGTGGGCATCGCGCCCAATGCCGTCAAGGCGCTCGACCACCTGGGCCTGGGGGCCGCCTTGAGGGACCGCGGCCGCCGCCAGGACGGCCTGGAGATCCGGCGAAGGCGGGGCACACGCCTGGCCGGCATCTCCGGATCGGACATCGAGCGGCGCTACGACGCCCCGTTCTACGCCCTGCACCGGGCCGAGCTGCACCGCCTGCTGACCGCCGGCCTGGACCCGGACACCCTGCACACCGGCCACTGCGCCGACCGGGTCACCACCTCGGAGGACCGGGCGACCGTCGGCTTCGACACCCCTCAAGGGCCGATATCGGTGACGGCCGACCTGGTCGTGGCCGCCGACGGCGTGCGGAGCGGGCTGCGCGCGAACCTGTTCCCCGACTACCCCGGACCGGACTACGCCGGATACACGGTCTGGCGCGGCCTCGTCCCCGCTGAGCAGGCCGCTCCCCTGCGGATACCGCCCGTGCTGTCCGAGACCTGGGGCCGGGGCGCCCGGTTCGGCGTCGCCGCGATCGACGCCGGCCGCGTCTACTGGTTCGCCTGCGAAAGCGTCCCCGAGCACGCCGCACTGGAGCACGACCTCGGCCGGCTCGCCGCTCGCTTCCGGGACTGGCACGACCCGGTCCCCGCTCTGCCGGCGGCCACCCCTGAGGACGCCCTGATGCGCCACGACGTGTATTACCTGCGGGAGCGCCTGCCAGGGTTCGTCCGCGGCCGGGTGGCCCTGCTGGGCGACGCCGCCCACGCGGTCACACCCGACATCGGGCAGGGCGCCTGCCTGGCGATCGAGGACGCCGTCGTGCTCGCCGCGGCCATCGAGCGATCGGGCACCGCCCGCGGTCTCGCGGACTACGATGCCGCCCGCCGCCCCCGCACCGAGCGGATGGCCCGCGCCTCCGGGCGGATCGGGCGGATCACGCAGACGCGGAGCCGAACGGCGGCCGCGCTTCGCGACGCGGCAGGCGCCGCCCTCCCCTCCTCCCTGCTCCTGCGCGGAGCCGGGGCCGCCTTCGCCTGGAGCCCGCCCGCCGGCGAGAGCGCCTGACGACCGCGCGCGTGCGCGGAGGCGGGCCCCTGGCGGCACTACGCTGGCGGGGTGCTGAGCCGTCTGCGTACCGACCGATGGGTGCGGCTGGTCGTCGTCCTGGTGGTCCTGGGGTGTGCCGGGTATGCGCTGCACAGCAGGTGGAGCGAAGCGCGCGAGGCACTGGCCGCGCTGTCGCCGTGGCTGGTCGCGGGTTCGGTGGCCGCGGCGCTCGCCGGGCTCGGCGCGCAGATGCTCGCCTGGCGCGCGATCCTCGCCGACCTCGGGTCGCCGCTTCCCCTGCCGACGGCGGCGCGCGTCATGTTCGTCGGCCAGCTCGGCAAGTACCTGCCCGGCTCGGTGTGGGCCTTCGTCGCACAGGTCGAACTGGCGCGCGACCACGAGGTGGCGCGGCAGCGCGGGATCACCGCGACCGTCCTCGCGGTGGCCGTGACCCTGACGGTGAACCTCGCCGTCGCCGCCGCCACGCTGCCGTTCACCTCCGAGGACGCCGCGCGCCGGTGGTGGTGGGCGCTCGCCGTCGCCCCCGTCCTGCTGGCCGCCCTGCACCCGCGGGTGCTCACCCCGGTGATCCACGCGGCGGTGCGCCTGGCCCGGCGCTCCCGCACGGTCCCCGACGAGGAGCTGGAGCGCGTCAGCGGGCGCGGCATGGCCGCCGCCGTGGGCTGGTCGGTGGCGGCGTGGGTGCCGCTCTCGCTCTCGATCTGGCTGCTCGTCGCGGGCGTCGACGACGGCGCGCGCGGCCCGGGAGCGCTCGCGGCCTCCGCCGGCGCCTACGCGCTGGCGTGGACGCTCGGCGTGCTCGTGGTGATCGCCCCCGCCGGGCTCGGGATCCGCGAACTCGTGCTCGTCGTCGCCCTGGCGCCACTGATCGATCCCGGTTCGGCGCTGATCGTCGCCGCGCTCTCGCGGCTGGTCACGACCCTGGGCGACATCCTGTGGGCGGGTGCGGCCCTGCTGGCCACACGCTCCGCCGCGGCGTCTCCCCCCGCACGCTGACGCCCGCCGGGCGGTGCTACCGCTCCGACTCCAGCCACGCGTCGAAGGTCGTCGGCGCGATGCGGGCGTCGGCGCCGGGCAGCAGGACGTCGCCGGCCATCTCCGTTCCGAACTGCGACGACCACGTCGGCACCAGCCTGATCTCGCGGCCGCGCACGCCGTAGGTGCGCCGGGCCATGTCCACCAGGTCCTGGGTCTCGGGGCCGGCGATGTCGCGGTAGCGCCCCTGCGGCTCACCCGCGGCGATCTCGGCGAGGATGTCGGCGACGTCCCGGGGCGCGATCGGCTGGACGAGCAGCGGCGCGATGGTGGCGCTGCCGTTCTCCTCGGTCCGGCCCGCGACCATTTCGGCGAAACCGTGGAACTGCGTGGCCGGGACGATCGTCCACGGCACCGGGCCCTCGGCCACGAGGCGTTCCTGCTCGCGCTTGCCCGCGTAGTGCGCGTTGTCCTCGACGCGGTGGGCGGACGCGACCGAGAGCAGGACGTGGTGGCGCACGCCGGCCCGCTCCTCGGCCGCGAGCAGGTTGCGCGTGGCCGTGCCGAAGGACTCCACGGCTTCGTCCCGGGTGGCCGAACCGAAATTCGCGGCGTCCACGACGGCTTCGACGCCGGCGAGGGCGGCGTCGAGGCCGTCGCCGGAGACCAGGTCGACGCCGAGTGAGCGGCTGATCCGGACGACGCGGTGTCCGTCCCGCTCCAGGGCGACGACGGTGAGGGTCCCGATGTTGCCGGTCGCTCCGGCGACGGCGATGCGCATGGCGATCTCTCCTCTATCCCTCGCGCTGCCGCCCGGCCCGCGGCAGCCACTTCCGGGCGCTCCCGGCGGGCGGTATGGACAGGACCAGGATCCCCTGCCCCGGCCCCCGCCGCGCCGCGGTGCGCCCGCGTGTCCGCGCCGCCCTACACCTGCTCCCGGCCGCGGGCCGGGGTCGCGTCGCCGATGGTGAGGGGAGGGACCCAGCCCGCCTCGCTGTCGTAGCCGCGCACGACCCGGCCCGGCACCCCGGCGATGACGCTGTGGTCGGGGTACTCCCCCGGGCGCACCACCGAGCCGGCCGCCACCACGCAGTTGCGGCCCAGCCGCACCCCCGGCAGGATCACCGCGTTCGCGCCGATCCAGGTGCCCGGGCCGATGCGCACCGGCCGGTCGGCCGGCCACTGGCGGCCCACCGGGACCTCCGGGTCGCTGTACACGTGGTTCTGGTCGGTGATGTAGACGTAGGGGCCGGTGAAGACGTCGTCGCCGAGCTCGATCGACCGGTGCGCGACGATGTGCGAGCCGCGCCCGATCGTGCAGCCGCCGCCGACCCGGATCAGCGGCTCCGCCCCCAGGTCCAGCCCCGGGACCATCCCCGCGGTCAGGGTGATGTCGGCGCCCAGCAGCGTGTGCGCGCCCAGCTCGATCCACGCCTCGCCGAAGACCGTCGCCGGCGGGAACGCGATCGAGGTGCCCGGCCCGAACGCGGCGAACCTGCGGGCGGCGCGGGTCCCGGCGCGGATGTCGGCGCTGCGCCGGGCCCACGACCACGCACCGCGGACGATCCAGGACATCAGCTGAGAAACGCGCATCCCCACATCCACCGTCCGGTACTCGCCAGGGGAGAACAGTATCCCCCGGCGGCCCAGATGGCACCGATGCGGGGAACGGTGCCCGTTGTGTCCCGCGCCCGCTCCCCGCCCGGGGTCAGCCCGACAGGTGCGCCAGGAGGTCCTGGCGGGTGAGGACGCCCGCCGGCTTGCCGTCCATCAGCACCACGACCGCGCCCGACGTCTGGAGCAGCTGCACACAGCGGCTGACCGGCTCGCCGGAGCCCACGACGGGCAGCGGCGGGCTCATCCGGCTCTCCACCGGGTCGTCGAGCTGGACGCGGGCGTTGAACAGCGCGTCGAGCATGTCGCGCTCGGCGATGGAGCCCACCACCTCGGCCGCCATCACGGGCGGCTCCTCCTTCATGACGGGAAGCTGGGAGACGCCGTACTCGCGCATGATCGCCACGGCCGTCCCGACGGTCTCGTGCGGGTGGATGTGCACGAACTCCGGTAGGTCGCGGCCCTTGGCCTGGAGCACGTCGCCGGCGGTCGCCTCCTCGGTCTCGGCGGAGAGGAACCCGTAGTCGGCCATCCACTCGTCGTTGAAGATCTTGCCGAGGTAGCCGCGCCCGCCGTCGGGGAGCAGGACGACGATGACGTCGTCGGGCCCCGCCGTGGCCGCCACCCGCAGCGCCGCCACGACGGCCAGCCCGCACGAGCCGCCCACGAGCAGCGTCTCGTCCTTGGCGAGCTGGCGGGTCATCAGGAACGACTCCTTGTCGCTGACCGCGATGACCTCGTCGCAGACGTCGGGGTCGTAGGTCTCCGGCCAGATGTCCTCGCCCACCCCCTCGACCAGGTAGGGGCGCCCGGTGCCGCCGGAGTACACCGACCCCTCGGGGTCGGCCCCGATGACCTTCACCGCGCCGCCGGACACCTCCTTCAGGTAGCGCCCGGCGCCGGTGATGGTGCCGCCGGTCCCGATGCCGGCGACGAAGTGCGTGATGCGGCCGTCGGTCTGCTCCCAGATCTCCGGGCCCGTGCTCTGGTAGTGGGACTCCGGGTTGTTCCGGTTGGTGTACTGGTCGGGCTTCCAGGCGCCCGGGATGCTCGCCGCCAGCCGGTCCGAGACCGAGTAGTAGGAGTCGGGGTGGTCGGGCGCGACGGTCGTGGGGCAGACGACCACCTCGGCGCCGTAGGCGCGCAGGACGGCGAGCTTGTCGGTGCCGACCTTGTCGGGGCAGACGAAGACGCAGCGGTAGCCCTTGTCGGCGGCGACGATGGCCAGCCCCACACCGGTGTTGCCCGAGGTGGGCTCGACGATGGTGCCGCCCGGCTTGAGCAGCCCGCGCTTCTCCGCGTCCTCGATCATGCGCAGTGCGATGCGGTCCTTGACCGATCCGCCGGGGTTGAAGTACTCGACCTTGGCGAGGACGGTGGGAGCAAGGCCCGCCGTCACCTTGTTCAACCGCAGCAGCGGGGTATCGCCGACCAGCTCGATCAATGAGTTGTGCACCCGCATCCGCGGAGCCCCCTTTTGTCCTTGCGTCCGGCGGCCGCGGATCGCGCGGACCGCCTCGTCCGGTCACGGCCGATCGCGCCGCGCACGGGCCGGCCGGGCCCGTGTCCCCCGACTGTAACGCGGTGTCGGCGCTGCCCACATGCCCGTTGCGCAAGACGGTCCCGCATCCGCCGGGCGCGCGCCGGGCCCCCGGACCGGCACCGCGGGCCGGGCCGCCCGATGACACGGGAACGCCGCCCCGCCGCCGGTCGTTGACATCCCGGTTACCTGTGGGTAGATCAGCTCTTGAGGGGCCTGACGGATTCCGGTCTCGGACCGGGGAGGGCGTCCCGCTCCCGCGGGCCCACCAGGAAGGACGAAGCCGACCACGCCGCTGGGGTCAGGAGGCGGGGACATGGTGCTGCGAGCCGCACGGGCCCGGAGGATCGCCACCGCGACCGCGTTCGGGGGAGGGGGGATCACCCTCCTCGGGGCCAGCACGATCGGACTGCTGTACCTCCAGGCGCGCCAGGCCCACCGGACCGTCGGGACCACCCCGTGGAAACCGCCGCGCGCCGACGGCGTCTACGGCACCGGCGACGGCCCGCCGCTGCGGTTCGTGATGATGGGCGACTCCACGGCGGCCGGATACGCCGTGGCCGACGCCCTGAGCACCCCCGGCGCCCTGTTGGCCACCGGCCTGTCGGCGGTCGCCGACCGTCCGGTACGGCTGCGCCGGCTGGCCCGCGTGGGGGCCACGTCGCGCGACCTGGCGGCCCAGATGGCCAAGGTGCGCGGCCGCCCGGTCGACCTCGCCGTCATCTTCATCGGCGGCAACGACGTCATCCACCGCATCCGCCCCGCCGATTCCGTCCGCCACCTCCAAGACGTCGTCCGCGAACTCGCCGGCTCGGGCGCGGCCGTCGTCGTGGGCACCTGTCCGGACCTTGGCACCGTGCAGCCCATCGGCCAGCCCCTGCGCTACGTCGCCCGCCGCGCCTCCCGGCAGCTCGCCGCCGCCCAGACGATCGGGGTGGTGGAGGCGGGCGGCCGGACCGTGTCGCTGGGCAGCCTGCTCGCCGACGAGTTCCTGGCCCACCCCGACGAGCTGTTCGGCCCGGACCGCTTCCACCCCTCCGCGCGCGGCTACGCCCATGCCGCCGCCGCAGTCCTGCCGTCGGCCTGCGCGGCGCTCGGCCTGCTGCCTGAGCCGGAGGCCGCACCGGCCCGCGCCCGGGGCGGCGGGCCGCTGCCCGTCGACCGCGCGGCCGTCGAGGCGGCCGAGCGGCCCGGGACGGAGGTCAGCGGCGCACGCGTCGCCGGCGCCGAGCGGGGGCGGCGGGGGCGCTGGGCCACCCTCATCCGACGGCGCTTCCGGACCGCGGACGACGTGGGCGCCGACACCTCGGCCGCCGTCGATGCCCCGGCCCCCGACGATGCGCCACACCGGTCCGGGACACCCGCCGCCCGGCCACCCGGCTCCGCCGCACCGGGCAACACCACCCCGGAGGTGAGCGGAACCGGGCCGACCGGTTAACGTGCGAGTAACCAACCGGCCGACCGACCGGTCTGTCGGCTCCCCTCACTGAAGGGCCGCGCGCATGCCTGAAGCCGTCATCGTCGCCACCGCCCGTTCGCCCATCGGACGCGCCTTCAAGGGATCGCTCAAGGACATCCGGCCCGACGACCTGGCCGCCCAGATCATCTCCGCCGCGCTGGCCAAGGTGCCCGCTCTGGACCCCTCATCGATCGACGACCTGCTGCTGGGGTGCGGCCTGCCCGGCGGCGAGCAGGGCTACAACCTGGCACGGGTGGTGGCGGTCCGGCTCGGCCTGGACACCGTCCCCGGCGCGACCGTGACCCGCTACTGCTCGTCGTCCCTGCAGACCACCCGCATGGCCTACCACGCGATCAGGGCCGGGGAGGGTGACGTCTTCGTCTCCGCCGGGGTGGAGGTGGTCAGCCGGTTCACCAAGGGCAACAGCGACTCGCTGCCCGACACCAAGAGCCCGTTCTTCGAGGCGGCGGAGACCCGCACGGCGAAGCGCGCCGAGGGGAGCGCCCCGATCTGGTACGACCCCCGCGACGACAGCGGGGTCCCCGACGTCTACATCGCCATGGGGCAGACCGCGGAGAACGTGGTCCAGCTGCGCGGGGTGTCGCGCCGGCACCAGGACGAATTCGGCGTGCGCTCGCAGAACCTCGCCGAGAAGTCGCTCGACAACGGGTTCTGGGAACGCGAGATCACCCCGGTGACACTGCCCGACGGCACCGTCGTCAGCACCGACGACGGCCCCCGCCGCGGCACCACCTACGAGAAGGTGTCGCAGCTCAAGCCGGTGTTCCGGCCCGACGGCACGGTCACGGCGGGCAACTGCTGCCCGCTCAACGACGGTGCCGCCGCCGTGGTCGTCATGAGCGACACCAAGGCGGCCGAGCTGGGGCTGACGCCGCTCGCGCGGATCGTGTCGACCGGGGTCGGCGCGCTGTCGCCGGAGATCATGGGCCTCGGCCCGGTCGCGGCGTCGCGCCAGGCGCTGGGCCGCGCGAACATGAGCATCACCGACATCGACCTGGTGGAGATCAACGAGGCGTTCGCGGCCCAGGTGCTGCCGTCGGCGGACGACCTGGGGATCGACATCGAGAGCCAGCTGAACGTCAACGGAGGCGCGATCGCGGTCGGCCACCCGTTCGGCATGACGGGCGCCCGCATCACCACGACCCTCCTCAACGGACTCCAGTTCCACGACAAGACCTTCGGCCTGGAGACCATGTGCGTGGGGGGAGGCCAGGGAATGGCGATGGTCATCGAGCGGCTGGGCTGAGCCGCAGCGGAGGGTGGGACGCCCCACGCGCAGCCCCGGCATCCCGCCCGCAGCGGAGGCGAAGCCCAGCACTCCCGGAAACACAAGCGGCTGGGCTGAGCCGCAGCGGAGGGTGGGACGCCCCACGCGCAGCCCCGGCATCCCGCCCGCAGCGGAGGCGAAGCCCAGCGCTCCCGGAAACACAAGCGGCTGGGCTGAGCCGCAGCGGAGGGTGGGATGCCCCACGCGCAGCCCCCGGCATCCCGCCCGCAGCGGAGGCGAAGCCCAGCACTCCCGGAAACACAAGCGGCCGGGCTGAGTCCCACCCCTACCCCGGAACTTGGTAAAAGGTGAGTTCCGGGGTCTTGTCGTGGCCGCCATCCTGTTGCAGGGTCGCTGGTAAGTGCACGCACTCTTTCGGAGGTGCCTATGTCGGTGACCCACTCGCCGGAGACACACGCGCTGCTCATCGCCCGCATTCCGACCGTTACCGGTCGCGAACTCCACGAGTGGTTCGACGCCCTGGAGATGGGACCCGGACTCTCCCGCTGCTCGGAGCGCACCAACTGGCTGGCCGACGAGTACAACCTCACCCACGGCTACGCCCAGGCAATCGTGCAGGAGTATGACCGTCGACGGCGCA
The DNA here is from genome assembly GCF_042653925.1 of Nocardiopsis mangrovi. Taxonomy (NCBI): domain Bacteria; kingdom Bacillati; phylum Actinomycetota; class Actinomycetes; order Streptosporangiales; family Nocardiopsidaceae; genus Nocardiopsis; species Nocardiopsis mangrovi. The sequence continues at coordinate 88,186 of NZ_JBHSFQ010000006.1, read as the reverse complement.
ACCGCTCCGTCGTCCCGCAGCAGAGACGGTGACCGTCCGCGACCGTACACCGCCGCCACCGGTGGAACAGGCGAGCGCCCCGCCCGGAGATCCGGACGGGGCGCTCGGCGGTCGGGGTGGTGCTCCCGGGTCAGTCGCTGAAGATCGTTGAGATCATCCAGACCAGGCGCAGCATCTCGATGTAGAGCCACACCAGCGAGACCGTCAGGCCGAAGGCGAACTGCCACGCCAGCTTGTTCGGCACGCCGGCGGCGATGCCGTCCTCGATGCCGCGGAACTCGATGGCGAGGGTGGCGCAGGCGATGAGGATCATCACCAGCGAGACCACGATGCCCAGCGGGCCGGCCTCGCGCAGGCCCAGGCCGCCGGGGATGAAGATCCCGATCACGAAGTTGGCGAGCAGCATCACCAGCGCCGCGATGAGCGCGACCGAGACGACCTTGACGAAGGTGTTGGTCACCCGGATGATGCGCAGCCGGTACAGCGCGAGCATGGTGCCGAACGCGAAGATCGTTCCGAAGACCGCCTGGGTCACCAGCGCACCGGGCGCGGCTCCGGCCGACATCTCGAACACGCGGCTGATGCCGCCGACGAACAGCCCCTCAAGGCCGGCGTAGACGAGGATCAGCGCGGCGTTGGTCGACTGCGTGAACCCGATGATCAGGCCCATGATCAGGGCCCCGATGGCCCCGATGAAGGTCAGGCCGAGGGCCAGCCCGGGGTTCGACGCGTACAGGAAGTAGGTGACGACGGCACCGAGGATGACCGTGCCGATCGTCATGCCGCTGCGCATGACGACGTCGTCGATGGTCATGGCGCCGGTGCCGGCGGCGGGGGCCATGGGGGGCTGCCCGTAGGGCTGCTGGCCGGGCTGCGGGTAGCCGGCGTAACCCTGCTGGTAGCCCTGCTGCTGGTAGGGCTGGCCGTACGGCTGCTGGTAGCCGTGGCCCTGCTGGTACTGTCCGCCCTGGCCGTACGGCGCCTGATACGACTGGCCGTACCCGGCTTGGCCGGACCTCATCGCCCGCTTGAGAACGGGGTTCGAACTCCTCATCCGCATGAGTTTGCAAGCCTTTCCAGGGCGCGATGTCTCTGCCCTCAACGTAACGCACGGGTTCGCGCGTGGGTTCCCGCGGCATGTCACGGCTCGGACTCAACGATGACCGGCGCGGTCGCCGGGAACGGTCGACCATGGGGAACACCTCCCCCGTCCTCCCGATTCCCCCTCGGCGCGCCGCGAACCCCACTCCGGGCGGGCGGGCCGGCCCGCCCGGGGCGCTCAGCCCCGCGTGGCCAGCGAGCGGAGGAAGAAGGCGACGTTGGCCGGGCGCTCGGCCAGGCGCCGCATGAAGTAGCCGTACCACTCGTCGCCGTAGGGCACGTAGACCCGCATCCGCTCCCCGCGGGCCGCCAGCCGCCGCTGCTCCGCGTCGCGGATGCCGTACAGCATCTGGTACTCGTGGTCGCCGGGGGCGCGCCCGCCGTCCTGGGCGAGCCGGCCGGCGATGGAGATGATCCGCGGGTCGTGCGTGGCGATCATCGGGTAGCCCTCGCCGCGCATCAGCACCCGCATGCAGCGGATGTAGGAGCGGTCGACCTCGGCCCGCTCGCGGAAGGCGACCGACGCGGGCTCGTCGTAGGCGCCCTTGCACAGCCGCACCCGGGATCCGGCGCCGCTGAGGTCGCGGCAGTCGGCCTCGGTGCGGCGCAGGTATGCCTGGAGGACGGCGCCCGCCCACGGGAAGTCCACGCGCAGCTCGCGCAGGACCGACAGGGTGGAGTCGGTCGTGGTGTGGTCCTCCATGTCCAGGGTGACCGTGGTTCCGGCATCCGCCGCGGCCTCGCAGATGCGCCGGGCGTTGTCGAGCGCGATCTTCTCGCCGTCGGCGGGCAGCGACTGCCCGACGGCCGACAGTTTGACCGAGACCTCCGCCCGCCCGGCCAATCCGGCCGCGTCCAGCTCGGCGAGCAGCCGGCCGTAGGCCGCGACGGTGGCCTGCGCCTGCGCGGCGTCGGCGACGTCCTCCCCCAGGTGGTCCAGCGTGACCAGCCGGGTGCGGGTCAGCTCGCGGACCGCGGGCAGCGCCTGCTCCAGCGTGGTGCCGGCGACGAACCGGGACACCAGCCCCCGCGTCACGGGGGCGCGCTCGACCAGGTTGCGGCAGGCGGTGGAGCGTGCCGCGATCAGCAGTGGGGTACGAAGCATGGGTTCACCTCGCGTGTCGTGTGCTTCGAGGGGATGGGCCGAGCGGCGGTGGCGGGCGGGACGGCGGCCGGCCCGGCCCTCGGGCGGGGCCGGGCGGCGCGCCGGTCAGCCCTGGTGGGGGTGGGCGGAGGAGGTCGGGGGGACGAAGGTCTCCTTGATCGACCGCGGGCTGGCCCAGCGCGCGAGGTTCTGCGCGCTGCCCGCCTTGTCGTTGGTGCCGGAGGCCCGGGCGCCGCCGAAGGGCTGCTGGCCCACGACGGAGCCGGTCGGCTTGTCGTTGACGTAGAAGTTCCCGGCGGCGAAGCGCAGGGCGTCGTGCGCCGCGGCGACGGCCCGCCGGTCGGTGGCGATGACCGCCCCCGTGAGCGCGTAGTCGGACCCCTCGTCCACGGCCTTGAGGACGCGGTCGTAGTCGCCGTCCTCGTACACGTGCACGGCGATGAGCGGGCCGAAGTACTCGGTGCGGAACACCTCGTGCCCCGGGTCGGTCCCGAGCAGGACCGTGGGCCGGACGAAGTAGCCCTGGGAGTCGTCGCAGTCGCCGCCGGCCAGGACCGTCAGCGTGTCGTCGGTGCGCGCGGCGCCGAGCACCGCCGCGAGCCGGTCGTAGGCGCGGCGGTCGATGACGGCGCCCATGAAGTTGGTGAAGTCGGTGACGTCGCCGACGCTGAGCGCCTCGACCTCGTCGACGAGGTCGTCGCGGATCCGGTCCCACACCGAGCGGGCGACGAACGCCCGCGAGGCGGCCGAGCACTTCTGCCCCTGGTACTCGAAGGCGCCGCGCACGATCGCGGTGCGGACCACGTCGGGGTCGGCCGACGCGTGGGCGACGATGAAGTCCTTGCCGCCGGTCTCGCCGACGATCCGCGGGTAGGAGCGGTAGTTCGCGATGTTCTCGCCCACCGAGCGCCACAGGTGCTGGAAGGTGCGGGTGGAGCCGGTGAAGTGCACGCCGGCGAGGCCGGGGTCGTTCAGGGCGACATCGGAGACGGCGAGGCCGTCGCCGGTGACCATGTTGATGACGCCGGGGGGCAGCCCGGCCGCCTCCAGCAGGCGCATGGTCAGGTCCGCCGCGAACTGCTGCGTCGGCGAGGGCTTCCAGACGACCACATTGCCCATGAGCGCCGGCGCGGTGGGCAGGTTCCCGGCGATCGCGGTGAAGTTGAACGGGGTGATCGCGTAGACGAAGCCCTCCAGCGGCCGCTGCTCCAGGCGGTTCCACTGCCCGGCGGGGCTGTAGGGCTGGTCGGCCATCAGCCGGCGGGCGTAGGAGACGTTGAACCGCCAGAAGTCGATCAGCTCGCAGGCGGCGTCGATCTCGGCCTGGATCGCCGTCTTGGACTGGCCGAGCATGGTCGCGGCGTTGAGGGTCTGGCGCCACGGTCCGGCCAGCAGGTCGGCGGCGCGCAGGATGACGGCGGCGCGCTCCTCGAAGGGCAGGGCCCGCCACTCCGGGGCGGCGCGCCCGGCGGCGGCGACCGCCGCGCGGGCGTCGTCGTGGGTCGCGTTGCCGAGGGTGCCCAGGACGGCCGCGTGCCGGTGCGGCTGGACGACGTCGACGCGGTCGCCGCCCCCCATCCGGTGCTCGCCCCCGATGGTCATCGTCAGCTCGACGGGCTCCTTGGCGAGCGCGTCGAGGCGCTCGGTCAGCTCGGCCCGCTCCGCGCTGCCGGGTGCGTAGGTGAGCACGGGCTCGTTCACCGGCGCGGGAACGCTCGTCACGGCGTCCATGGGCACCTCCTCATGGGTGGTGGGGGTGGTGGGTGGCGCGGTTCGCGTCCTGGGAGCCCAAACGTACGAGCGGAGGTGCGGGGTCCGCCTTGTGGGCCCGGCCACTCTTCTTGGCAGGCGCTTGGCCGATGCGACAAACTGAGAGGTCATGGACGTCAATCCGGGTTTCGCCCCGCCACCCGCCGAGCCGCGCGGTCCGGCCCCCGCGACCGGCGTTCCACTGCGCCGGCTCCTGCTCGCCATCGGCGATTCCGTGGTGGACGTGCTCGCGGCTCCCGCTGGGCTCGATGTGCGGGTGGACAACGTCGTGATCGCCGACCCCGAGGACGAGCCGGAGGCCGAGCCCGGCGACCTCGTGCTGCTGATCGGCGCGCGCGGCGGGGCGGCCCGCCACCTGCTGCGCACCGCCGCGCGCCGGGGCGCGTCGGCGGTGGTGGTCAAGCCGGGGGACGCGGTGCGCGCCTCCGACGACGACGAACTGCGCCGGGCGGCCGGCGGAGCGGGGGTCGCGCTGCTGGCGGTCCGCCCCGATGTCCGGTGGGACCAGGTGCAGTCGTTGTGCCGCAGTGTGCTGGACGACGCCCGGCTCACCGCCGACGCCGACTTCGGCGACTCCTCCGGCGACCTGTTCTCCCTGGCGCAGACCATCGCCACGCTGACGGGCGGGCTGGTCAGCATCGAGGACTCCGCGAGCCGCGTGCTGGCCTACTCCAGCGGCGAGGAGGTCGACGAGCTGCGCCGGCTCTCGGTCCTGGGGCGCCGGGGGCCCGAGCAGTACCTGTCGCTGCTCCGGGACTGGGGGGTGTTCTCGCGCCTGCGCGCGGGCGAGGAGGTGGTCCGCATCGACGAGCATCCCGAGCTGGGGATCCGCCGCCGGCTGGCGGTCGGGATCCACGCCGGTTCGCAGCCGCTGGGCACGATCTGGGTCCAGGAGGGGGCCGAGCCCCTGACCGCCAACTCGGAGGAGGCCCTGCTCGGTGCCGCCCGGATGACCGCGCTGCACCTGCTGCGGCACCGCACCGAGATGACCGTGGGGCTCCGGCTGCGTGAGGATTTGCTGTCGAGCCTGCTGGAGGGGCGCATCGAGGCCGCCGCGCTGGCCGACTCGATCGAGGTGACCCCGGCCCGGCCCGCTCTGGTCGTGGCCTTCTCCCTGTCGGCGGCCGGGAGCAGGTCGGGGCCGGCGGAGGAGCGCGGCAGGTCGGAACGGGCGCTGAAGCGGCGCCGGATGATCGACCTGATCTCCGTGCACACCGCCGCCTACCGGCGCACCTCCCTGGTCACCGCGCTCGGCGGCCGCGTCTACGTCCTCCTGCCCGATCTCGCCCACCGGCCGGGCCCGCCCGCGGGGCCGCACCCCGCCCGCGCGGACGCCGAGGCCTCGGTCCTCGCCCTGACCCGCAAGACCGTGGAGGCCGCGCGGGGGATCCTGGGAGCCGCGGTGCAGGGGGCGGTCGGGTCGCCGGTGGACTCGCTCGCCGGCATCCCCGGGTCGCGGGCCGAGGCCGACCGGATCCTGGACGCGATGGGCCGCGACCTCGAACGCGACGTCGCGACGATCTCCGATGTCCGCGCCGACGTGCTGATCAGCGAGACCCTGGCGCACCTGCGCGGCACCCCGACGCTGCGCGACCCGCGGGTCAGCAGGCTCGTGGACCACGACGCCGCGGCCGGGTCGGAGCTGGTGGTGTCGCTGGTGGCCTATCTCGACGGGTTCGGCGACGTGCGCGCCGCGGCCCGGCGGCTGCACATCCACCCCAACACCCTGCGCTACCGGGTGCGCCGGGCGGAATCGGTCAGCGGGATCGACCTCTCCGACCCCCGCCAGCGGCTCTTCACCCACCTTCAGCTCCTGACGGAGCACGGCGGCTACTAGGGCCGCCGGGACCGCCGGCGGGCGCGCGGGCGCGGGTGCGCCGGCCGGGACGTCAGGGGCCGAACCAGCCGGCGGCGTCGAGCCGGAGGCCGGTTGCGGGGACAACGGTGCGCAGGCCGGATTCCAGCTCCGCCAGCCGCCTTTCCCCAAGTGCCTCGGCCCACTCGGCCCGCAGGTCGTCGAAGATCGCGGCCGACCGGGCCAGCGCGTCGAACCCGCGCGGGGTCAGCCGGACCGGCTTGCGCCGCGCGTCGTTCGCGTCGCCGGCCCGCTCGGCATAGCCGAGGGCCACCAGCCGGTCAACGGTCTTGCCGGCCGCCTGTTTGGAGACGCCCAGCCGCCGGCCCATCTCGCTGGCGCTCGCGCCATCGGGGCCGATCGCCTGCATGGCGAATCCGTGGACCGGGCGGAGGTCAGGGTGTCCCTGCCGGGCCGGCTCGTCGTGGAGGCGGTCGACGAGCGAGCGGAAGCCGGCGAACAGCGGCAGCGGCAGCTCGAAGCCGTGATGTGCGTCGTGTGCCGTGGGTTCAGGCATCGACGGGCTCGACATGTCCGACACGCAGGTCGTCAAGCATGTTGAGAAAATTACCGACCCTTCCCGGCCGGCGCCACGCGTCCTTTGCGGGAAAGACCCCTCCGGCCGGCGACCTGTTCGTCGGCCGCACCGCCGGTTCCGGCACCGTGCGGACGCTCCCCGGATCAGGGCCGCACCCGGTGCGACGCCCGTGGCGCGGGCCGGGACATCGGCGCCTCCACGGTGCCGGTCCTCGCCGACCGGACGGCCCGGGCGCCGCTGGGCGACCGGCTCACACCTCCGCGTGGGGTGCGACGGCCGTCTGACGGCCCGTCTCGCATGGAGCGGGGGCCGGAACGCGCCCGGGCCGGGTCCGTCGGCGAGGTACGCGGGTACCCCCGGTCGGACTCGAACCGACACTTGTGACCCTTTTAGGGGGCCTGCCTCTACCATTGGGCTACGAGGGCGGGACCATCATACCGGCCATGGACGTTTCAGATCGTTTCGCACCGCTTCGGCCTGTCAACAGACGAAACGGCCGGCCACCCGAAGGTGCCCGACCGTTTCCGCAGCCCGTTCCGACCGTTAACCCACGCGCCGGAGGAGCTGGCCGTTCTCGACCTTGGCGCTGCTGGCGTCCTCGAACGCCTGGCGCGGCTCGTCCATCTCCGAGAGCGCCGCGAAGTCGCGGCGGAACAGGAGCGCGAGCGTCCAGTCGGCCAGGACCCGCATCTTCCGGTTGAAGGTGGGGACGGCGTAGAGGTGGTAGGAGCGGTGCGCGTACCACGCGAGCCGCCCGGTCAGCTTGATCTTGCCGAACAGCTGGGCCGCGCCCTTGTGCAGGCCCAGGCCGGCCACCGCGCCGAGGTTCTTGTGCGCGTAGGCGGTGGGCTCGGTGCCGCGCAGCGCCGCGATCACGTTGCCGGCCAGGACCGGCGCCTGGCGGACGGCGTTCTGCGCGTTCGGCGGGTAGAAGCCGCCGTTGCCGTCGGGCACCTGGGCGTTGTCGCCGCCGGCGAACGCGTTCTCGACCCCGTTGACCATGAGGAACTCGTTGGTGTCCACGTGCCCCTTGGGGCCCAGCGGGAGGTCGCTGGCCTGCACGACCGGGCTCGGCTTCACGCCGGCGGTCCACACCAGGGTCCCGGCGTCGAACTCGGCGCCGTCGCTGAGCTTGATGCGCTGGTCGGTGGCCGACTCCAGGAAGGTGGAGAGGCGGACGTCGATACCGCGCCGCTTGAGCTGGTTCAGCGCCTTCTCGCCGACCTCCGTGCCCACCTCGGGCAGGATGCGGTCGGCCGCCTCGATGAGGTAGAAGTGCAGGTCGTCGACGCTGATCGACGGGTAGATGCGGGTGGCGTCGCGGGCGAGGTCCTCCAGCTCGGCGATCGCCTCGGCACCGGCGAAGCCGCCGCCCACGAAGACGAAGTTGAGCGCCTTGCGGCGGACCTCGGGGTCGTCGGTGGAGTCGGCGATGTTGAGCTGCTCCAGGACGTGGTTGCGCAGGTAGGCGGCCTCTTCGACCGTCTTGATACCGATACCGTTCTCGGCCAGCCCCGGGATGGGCAGGGTGCGCGAGACCGCCCCCGCGGCCATGACGATGTGGTCGTAGGCGATGGAACGGGGCTCACCGACGTGCGGCGCGAAGTCCACCTTGCGGTCGGCGTGGTCGATGCGGACGACGTAGCCGTTGAGGACGCGCACGCGCTTGAACGCCTTGCGCAGCGGGACGACGACGTTGCGCGGCGAGATGCTGCCGGCCGCGATCTCGGGCAGGAAGGGCTGGTAGGTCATGTAGGAGTTGGGGTCCACGACGGTGATGCGGGCCTCGCCCGCCCCCAGCTTCTTCTCCAGCCGCATCGCGGTGTACATCCCGAGGTACCCGCCGCCGACGATGAGGACGTGCGGGATCTCCGCGTCGTCGCCACCGCCGTGGACCAACCGGTAGTTCCTGCTCTCGGTCATCGCATATCCGCCCTAGGTTCCCGTTCCACGTCCACGAGGGGCGCAAAGATCGGTAAGTCTTCGTTGACTCGCATATTCCTGTCGTCTTTCGCTGGAAAGACTGTTACTTCTTCGGCTCCGGGGCTGCTCATCCTCCCCGTGCCTGCTTGTGCATTCTTTCACAAGCACCTTCCGTCAAGGAAGCCGCACCCGGAGAAGGTTTAGACCACCACAAACCCGGACTCGGCGATGTCTTCGCAGGTCAGAGGGCTTGTGAATGCTTTCACGCGGCGTTTCGCGGGTGACGCGTCTCACGTGCCCACACGGCGGCCGGCCACCCCTGCCGCAGAGCAACGTAGCAGGTCACTCCGCGTGTTCCGGCGGCTCCCCCATGATCGACCCCCAAGCACCCCCCGGAAGCACCGTCCGCACACCGATGGCGTGTGTACACGACAACGCGTACACTTGCTCCATGATGGAAGGCAGTGTGACCGTGCGGGAAGCCCGCGCACACCTCGCAGACCACATCAACCGCGCTGAGGAGGGTGCACCGACGGTGATCACCCGCAACGGCCGGCCGGTGGCCGCCGTGGTGCCGATCGCGGACTTCGACGCGCTGGAAGAAGCGGCCGATATCCTGCTGGCCCGGGAAGCGGAGGCCGTCCTGGCGGAGGGCGGCCAGACCGTGACAATGGCGGAGCTGCTGGCCGACCTGTTCGACGAACGCGCCGAAGACACGGCGTGAAGTACGCGTTCCGGTTCACAGCAGCGGCCCAGCGGCAGCTCCGGGCCATCGACCGGCCCGCCGCCATGCGCATCCTCGCCGCGCTCACCGAGCTCGGCGACGACCCGTACCGCGCGGACGCCGACGTCAAGAAGCTGACGGGTCCTTCCGGTCTCTATCGGCTGCGGGTCGGCGGCTACCGCATCGCCTACCAGATCAAGGACAGCGAACTCATCATCCTCGTCGTCAAGGTCGGCGACCGGCGCGACGTCTACCGGAACCTCTGAGGAGACGCGTCCGGCCCCGAAGGCGACCGGCCTCCGGGGCCGAGGGCTCACTCCGCGTGTTCCGGCGGCTCCCCCAGGCTCAGGTTCCAGGCGATGCCGTCGAGGATGTCGTGCTCGCTGGCGACGAACTCCTTCGCCCCGGTGCGGGCCACCACGCGGTCCAGGATCAGGGCCCCCGCGGCGATCACGTCCACCCGTCCGGGGTGCATGACCCCGAGGGCGGCCCGGCGGTCGCGCGGCATCGCCAGCAGCTCCTCGGAGATCGCGTGGGTCCGCTCGGCCGAGACCCGCATGTGGTGCAGGAGCTCGGGGTCGTACTCGGGCAGATCAGCCGCGATACCCGCCACTGTCGTGGCGGTGCCGGCGACGCAGACCACGGTCGCCGCCTCGTCCAGCGGCACGACGGCCGCCGCCTCGTCCAGTGCGGCGTCGATGTCGGCGATCGCGGCCGCGATCTGGTCGGCCGTGGGCGGGTCGGCGGTGAAGTGCCGCTCGGACATCCGCACGCACCCGATGTTCACCGAGCGCGCCGCGCGCACCACGCCCTCGCCGTCGTCGTCGCCGTAGCCGAGGACGAACTCGGTCGAGCCGCCGCCGATGTCCACCACCAGGAAGGGCAGCGCGAACCCCGCGTCGCCGCCATCGGCCCCGGTCGCGGCGTCCGCCTGCTCCCCGGCCGGGGCGGCGTCCGCCTCCAGCTCGGCGGTCGCCCCGATGAAGGAGAGCTCGGCCTCCTCGTCGCCCGTGATGACCTCCGGACCGACGCCCAGGATCTCGCGGACGCCGTCGATGAACACCTGCCGGTTGGCCACGTCGCGGGTGGCGCTGGTGGCGACCATCCGCACGGTGTCCGGTCCCGGCTCGATCCCGTGCTCGCGCATCAGCTCGGCGTAGCCGCGCAGGGCGTCGAACGTCCGCTCCAGCGCCTCCGGCGCGAACTCGCCCGTACGGTCCACGCCCTGTCCCAGGCGCACGATCTCCATGCGGCGCTCGACGTCGAGGAGCTGCACCTCGTCGTCGTCCTGCGCCAGCACGCTGGAGATGAGCAGCCGGATGGAGTTGGTGCCGCAGTCGACGGCCGCCACAGTGGTCACTTCGCCTCGTCTTCTTCCTCGCTGTCACGGGCGCACCGCGCCCCCACGCAGACGCACGGCCCCTTGGCCCACCACTCGGGCAGCGCGTCCAGCGCCTCGCGGCCGAAGGGGTTGGTCCCCGGCGCCGCCAATTCGTGCCCGACCAGCGCGTGCAGGCATTTGACGCGCTCCGGCATGCCGCCCGCGCTCTGCATCCCCTTGGGGAGCGGCTCCATGCCGTCGGCCCGCGCCTGGTCATCGCGCTCGGCGAGGTAGGAGTCGTGGGCTTTGGCGTAGGCGGCGCGCAGCTCCGGATCGTCGGCCAGGCGGTCCTGCATCCGGCGCATCACGCCGTCGGCTTCGAGCGTGCCGATGGCCGAGGCCGCACGGGGGCAGGTCAGGTAGTACAGCGTGGGGAACGGGGTGCCGTCCTCAAGGCGCGGCGCGGTGCGCACGACGTCGGGGAGCCCGCAGGGGCACCGGTGCGCCACGGCGCGCAGCCCGCGCGGGGCCCGGCCCAGCTGGAGTTCGACGGCGGCGGCGTCCTCGCCGGAGACGGTCTGCCCGGCACGATCGGTGGAAGTCATGGCGCCATCAGCGTAGCCGCTGCGCGGCCGCCTCCGTGCCCGGGACCGGCCGCGTCGGGCCGCGCCGGCGCGGGGGCGGGACGGGCGGGGTGCGGCGGGCCCGTGCGGGGCCCGCCGGCGGTGGGTGTCAGTCGAAGACGACCTCGCCGTTGGGCGTGTCCACGGCGAAGGTGATCCGCTCCGGTCCGGGCCGCGGGTCGAGGCCGACACCGATGGCGCCGAGCAGCGGGCGGAGTTCCGCGGGATCGGGGACGTGGGCCTCCATCCCGAGCAGCCGCACCTCGGGCAGGTCGCCGCTCGTGGGGTGGGGGGAGTCGCCCCAGTCGATCAGGAAGGGCACCACCCCGGAGGGATGGGCAGCCCCGATGGCGGTGAGCCGCCAGCTCAGCTCGGTGCCCTCCTGCGTCCGGCGGCTCATGGGCCGGATCTCGCCGGGGTCGTGCCCCAGCGCCCGGGCCCGGGCCACCGTGGCGTCGAGATCGGCGGTGCGCACCGCCCAGGTGACCGTCCTGGCCTCGGGCAGGCCGTCGATGCCGAAGAGCCGCGGTCCGCCGGGGGCGGGCTGGTCCGGATCGGGACCGATGATCTCCAGGTAGCGGACACCGCCCAGCCCGACCAGGAAATTGCGGGTCCCCCATCCCGGATGTGCCCCTCCGGGGGCGGGGCGCACGCCGGTGCGGCGGGCGAAGTCGTCCACGGTGGCATCGAGATCGGGGGTCGCCAGGACGAAGTGGTCCAGCGTTTCGGGTACGTCGTCCATGCGGGGCTCCTTCGGGTCGCGGGCGGCCGGAACCGGGGTTCCAGCGCCCAGAGGGGTGTCTCGGGCGGGCCGGACCGGGACCGCCGCGCCCGTGAGAGGAGCGCGGGCCGAAGCGCCGGAGGTCGCCGGCTGCATCGGCCGGCGGACGAATGGGCGTGGGCGCTGCCGCACCCGGGCCGCGGGCCACCTCGTCGTCGGCGGCGTCCGGGCCGCTCGGCCCCGGCCATGGAAGTCCTCTCGGTCGGCGCGCGGGCGGTGCGCAGGCCCGGAGTACCCGGTGCCTGCTCGCCACCCACCCGTCCCCCTGCCCCGCCCGCCGCCGTCCCACCCGTGACGGATGTCACGGATGTCCCGGGGGTTCGGGGGGCCGGCCCCGGCGGTGCGGGCGCCGCGGATCAGCGCGGGAGGCCGGGCCCCGGATCAGCGCGCGGGAGGCTGGGCCTCGGGGATCCCGTCGTCCTGGGGCGCGAGCGCGTCGGCGGCCTTGACCGATTTCCACAGGCGGGTGAACCAGGGCTCGGAGGTGCCCTCCGCGGTCTCGGCGCTCTCCTCCTCGTCGCCGGTGACGACGACGTAGGCGCGCTCCCCCGGGTACTGGTAGTGCAGCCGGGTGCGGGCTTCACGCTCGATGTAGGTGGGGTCGCTGAGCTGTTCGCGGCGCTCCTGGAGTTCGGCGACGCTCTCCTCGGCGCGGGTCTGCTCGTCGCGGAGCTGGGCGATCTCGGAGCGCTGGGCGATGTACTCACGCAGCGGATAGGCCAGGCTGAGCGCGATCACGCAGATCACGACCGCGAGGATGGCGGCCCTGCTGGTCAGCGCCGGGCGGGCGCGCGAGGGGGCGGCGGACCGGCCGCCGGAGGAGCCCGCGGCATCGCCCGCCCGGCTCGCGGCCCGGGCCTTCTTGGCCGTCGCGGACCCCGCCGATACGGCGGAGCCGGCCGCGCGCGGGCCGGCCTTCGCCGCTCCGGAGGCGGTCGTCGCGGCTTTTCCGGGCGTGCCCTTCTTGGCGGACTTCCCACTGGCGGCCGCGGCCTTCGGCGCCGCGGCGCCGGGCCGGGCCGGATCCGGGCCGCCCTTGGCGGTCCGGCCGGTGCCGGGGGCGGACGTGTCGGCGCCGCTGCCGCCGCCCGTCCCGGACGCCGCCGGGGCCGCGGGCTTTCCGGGCTTCCCCGTCTTCCCCGATTTCGCGGGCGACGCGGGGCGCCCTTGGGCGCCAGAGACCGGGGACCCCGCTGCGCGGCGGGATCCCGGCGCGCTCCCGCGCGCACGCCGGACCCGCTGGTCGCGGCGTCCGTCCGGCTCCTCTGGCACCTTGGGCATAACGGACGAGCCTAGTCCCGCCCGGCGAAGCGGGGGAAGGCCGACACGCCGGCGTAGACTGCGGCTTCGTCGAGCTCCTCTTCGATCCGCAGCAGCTGGTTGTACTTTGCGACGCGCTCACTGCGCGCCGGCGCACCGGTCTTGATCTGGCCGGCGTTGGTGGCCACGGCGATGTCGGCGATGGTGGTGTCCTCGGTCTCGCCGGAGCGGTGCGAGATCATCGCGGTGTAGCCGCTGCGCTGGGCCAGTGAGACGGCGTCGAGGGTCTCGGTCAGCGAACCGATCTGGTTGACCTTGACCAGCAGCGAGTTGGCGGCGCCCTCGGTGATGCCGCGCTGGAGCCGCTCGGGGTTGGTGACGAACAGGTCGTCGCCGACGATCTGCACGCGCGAGCCGATGGCCGCCGTCAGCTTCGTCCAGCCCTCCCAGTCGTCCTCGTCCAGGGGGTCCTCGATGGAGACCAGCGGGTAGGCGTCGACGAGCTCCCCGTAGTAGGCGGCCATCTCCTCGGACGTGCGGGCGGTGCCCTCGAACCGGTACGCGCCGTCGGTGTAGAACTCGCTGGCGGCGACGTCCAAGGCCAGGGCGATGTCGCGGCCCGGGGTGTAGCCGGCCTTCTGGATCGCCTCGATGATGAGGTCCAGGGCGGCGCGGTTGCTCTCCAGGTCGGGCGCGAACCCGCCTTCGTCGCCGACCCCGGTCGCCAGGCCGTGGGACTTCAGCACGGCCTTGAGCGCGTGGTAGACCTCGGCGCCCCAGCGGACGGCCTCGCGGAATCCGGGCGCGCCGATCGGCGCGATCATGAACTCCTGGATGTCGACGTTGGTGTCGGCGTGCGCGCCGCCGTTGAGGATGTTCATCATCGGCACGGGGAGGACGTGCGCGTTGGGGCCGCCGATGTAGCGGAACAGCGGGAGGCCGGCGGAGTCCGCGGCGGCCTTGGCGACGGCCAGGGAGGAGCCCAGGATGGCGTTGGCGCCGATCCGGGACTTGTCGGGGGTGCCGTCGAGGTCGATGAGCACGCGGTCGATGAGCCGCTGCTCCTCGGGGCCGAAGCCGAGGAGCTCGTCGGCGACCTCGTCGTTCACGGCGGTGACGGCCTTCTCGACGCCCTTGCCGCCGTAGCGGTCCCCGCCGTCGCGCAGCTCGACGGCCTCGAACCGGCCGGTCGACGCCCCGCTGGGCACCGCCGCCCGGGCGACGATCCCGTCGTCGAGGGTGATCTCGACCTCGACCGTCGGGTTACCGCGGGAGTCGAGGATCTCCCTCGCCTGCACTGCCTCGATCGACGACAACGTTGTACTCCTTCATTTCGCGTCTCGCCCCCCTGCATGCGTGCGCGAGGGGGGTGCGTGGCCGCGGTCGCGCGGCGCGGTCCCGCGCGTGAACCGCGGGCCGCACCCGAGCCTAGCGACCCGGCCGCCGCCCAGTCTCCACCCTTCACCCGAAATTGGTCTAGTCCACAGCCGCCCCTCACCCGGGAGCACCCCCGCGCAGAAGGGACGCCCCGCCATGTCCGGTCGGGGCCTACGTCCTCGCGGGGGAGCCGGCCCGCGCCCGGGGCGACCACCGGGCGGCGTTCGCCCGCTACGGAGCCGAGATGCGCGGGTTCGTCCGCCGCAACCAGAAGATCGCGGCGTCGGGGGCGCGCACCCTGCTCCCGGCCGGCGCGTTCGGGATCGGGCTGCGCGACCGCGCCCTGCGACTGGTCCCGCTGTTCGACACCCTGGGGCTGGGCGGCCGGCCGGACAGGGCCGGCACCGCGATCACCCTGAAGGACTACGCGCCCCGCCCGGTGGGCTGACCGCAACGGCCGGGACCGCCGGGCGCGCGGTGGGGGCCGGGGATCCGGGACGTATCGCCATCGCTCGCCTATAGTTCGATTCAGCCCAGTTCATGTCCCCGTCACCGACCCCCGGCGCCACCGCACCGCGCCGTCATCGCAGTACCACGGCCCGCTCCCTTCACCCCGACCCGGCGGTACCGCGGCTGAAGCGGAACACACCAGGACCACCCACGGCGAGGCGGAATGGCGAGACCCGGACCCCGCGACGGAGCGTTCCGTCCGGTCCGCCGTCGCACCGCCGAGCTGGTCATGGTCCTCACGGCGCTCGGGGCCTTCGCCCTGTGCCTGGCCATGGCCGGCCTCCAGATCGACGGCCGGGTGCCCGGACGGTTCCCGCTCTACGTGGGGGTGGTGTCGGCGGCGGCCCTGGGCCTGCACGCCACCCTGCGGCTGGTCGCCCCCTGGGCGGATCCGCTGCCGCTCCCCCTCGCCACGCTCCTCAACGGGATCGGCCTGACGGTCATCTGGGGCCTGCACCACGTGCGCGGCACCGATACCAACGAGGCCGACCGGCAGCTCGCCTGGACCGTGATCGGCACGGTGCTGTGCTGCGCGGTGCTGCTGGTGGTGCGCCGGCCGCAGCGGTTGCAGCGCTACCCCTACCTCGCGGCGGCCGGAGGGCTGGTCCTGATCCTGCTGCCCATGCTGCCGGTGATCGGCATCGAGGTGTTCGGCGCCCGGCGGTGGATCGGGATCGGCGACTTCACGGTCCAGCCCTCGGAGTTCGCCAGCATCCTGCTGATCGTCTTCCTCGCCGCCTACCTGGGCCTCAAGCGCGAGGTGCTGGGGACCGCGGCACGCCACCTGCGGCTGGGCCGGGTGAAGGTCTTCAGCCTGCCCCGCATGCGCGACCTCGGCCCCATGACCGCCGCCTGGGGGGTGGCGATCCTGCTCCTGGTCGGGACCCGCGACCTGGGCACGTCACTGGTGCTGTTCAGCGTGTTCCTGGCCATGCTCTACACCGCCACCGGGCGCAAGTCCTGGGTCGGGATCGGCCTGGCGATGTTCTCCGCCGGCGCTACAGCCGCCTACCTGATGTTCTGGCACGTGCGCCAGCGGGTCGCCATCTGGCTGGACCCCTTCGGACCCGACGTCTACACCGAGCACGGCGGCAGCTACCAGCTGGTCCAGGGCCTGTTCGCGCTGGCCGACGGCGGCCTGTTCGGGACCGGCTTCGGCGAGGGCCGGGCAGCGGAGATCTTCGCCTCCGACAGCGACCTGATCCTCATCTCGATCGGCGAGAAGCTGGGGCTCACCGGGCTGATGGCGGTGGTCCTGGCCCTGCTCCTGCTGGCCGAGCGGGGGTTCCGGATCGCCCTGGGGTCCCGGGAGGTGTTCACCAAGCTGATGCTCACCGGGTTCGCGTTCCTGCTCGCCTTCCAGGTGTTCGTCGTGCTCGGCGGGGTCACCCGGCTCATCCCGCTGACCGGGCTGACCACGCCGTTCCTGGCAGCGGGCGGATCGTCGCTGATCGCCAACTGGATCGGGCTGGGGCTGTGGCTGCGCGTCAGCGACAGCGCCCGGCGTCCGCCGGTGCCCGCCGTTCCCACGCCCGCGGAGGACGCGACCGTCTCCCTGCGGCTGAACGGGGCCCACACGCGGACCTTCGCGGAGGGCGGCGACGGCGGGGTCACCCCCAGTACGCGCGCCACTCCTCAGGGGTGAGGTCCCGCGGGTCGCGGCCCGCCGCGCGCGCGGCGGCCTCGGCCGCCCGCACCCGCTCGTCGAACCGGCGCGCGGCGGCCCTCAGGTCCATCTCGGGGTCGGCTCCGGCGCCGCGTTCGGCGTCGACGGCGGCGAACAGGGTGCCGCCGGGGCCGCCGTCGTCGCCGATCAGGTCGGCCGGGACACCGTTGCGCACCGCCCGCTTCTGGAGTTCGTAGGAGAGCAGGGCGGCCGGCTGGCCGAACGGGACGCCGTCGAGCACGGAGGCGTCGCCCCGGCCCTTGCCGGCGCGTTCGGCGGCCTTGATGGACTCCCAGTTGGCGCGCACGTCGTCGGCGCCCGAGACCTCCGTCCCGGCGAAGACGTGCGGGTGGCGCCGGGTGAGCTTGTCGATGATGGCGTCGGCGACGTCGTCGATGGTGAAGCCGTCGGCCCCCCGCTCCGCCGCCACGCGGGCGTGGAAGACCACCTGGAGCAGGACGTCGCCCAGTTCCTCGCGGAGCAGCGCGTAGTCGCCCTGCTCGATGGTCTCCAGGGTCTCGTAGGACTCCTCGATGAGGTATTTGGCCAGGGACTCGTGGGTCTGGCCGGCGTCCCAGGGGCATTCGCGCCGCAGGACGTCCATGACCTCGATGAGGGCGGGGAGCCGGTGGCCGGGCGCGGGCGGGGCGTCGCTCATGGGGTGGGCCTTGCTTTCCGGGTCGTGGATCGTGGGTCGTCCGGTCGTGCTCGCCGGTGCGTGCGGGCGGGCTAGCGGCGGTCCGGGGGCAGCCAGCCGCCGATGCGCAGGGCGGCGACCGCCTCGGCCACCGACTCCGCGACGGACCTGCCCTCAGTGTGCAGCACGAGGTCGGCGTCGGCAGGCTCCTCGTAGGGGTCGGAGACGCCGGTGAACTCCGGGATCTCCCCCGCGCGGGCCTTGGCGTAGAGGCCCTTGCGGTCGCGGGCCTCGCACACCTCGATCGGGGTCGCCACGTGCACCAGGAAGAAGTCGCCGGCGTCCTCCACCATCGCCCGGACCTCCGCGCGGGTGGCGGCGTAGGGGGCGATGGGGGCGCAGATCGCGACCCCGCCGTGCCGGGTGATCTCGGCGGCGACATAGCCGATCCGGCGGATGTTGAGGTCGCGGTCGGCACGGGAGAACGTCAGGCCGGAGGAGAGCATGCGCCGCACGACGTCGCCGTCGAGCAGGGTGACGGTGCGGCCGGAGCGGCGCACCGCGTCGGCGACGCCGCGGGCCACGGTGGACTTCCCCGATCCGGACAGGCCGGTGAAGAACACGGTGAGGCCGCGGCGGGTGCGGGCCGGGCGCAGCCGCGCCAGCTCGGCGGCGACCCGGGCGGGGGTGAACCAGGCGGGCAGGTCGCGGTCGAGCGCGAGCATCTCCTCGACCTCGGCGTCGCCGGGCTCGGTGCGCGCGCTGTCGGGGTCGACGCGCTCGGCGGGCAGCCACAGCTCCTCGCCCGTGTCGTAGCGCCAGTCGCCCGGGTGCAGCACGGGGATGGGCGGATCGGCGGCCTCGGGCGCGGGGCCGGCACCGGGATCGCGGTCGATGAGGACGTGGGTGGCGCCGTAGGAGCGGGCGACGTGTGCGGCGAGGAGGTCGGCGCGGTCCGCGGGGAGGCCGGGGTCGGTGGCGGGAAGGGTCACGACCACGAAGCGGGTGCGGGCGGGCAGCAGCGGTTCGGCGGCCATGACGGCCGGGGCCATGCCCTCGGTGTCGAAGGGTGCGTCGATGATCACCAGCACCTCGGCGCGGTGCCCGCCGCCGATCCGGTCGGCGGCGGCGCGGATCTGGTGCAGTGCGCGGTGGTGCAGGGGGCGCCCGGCCACCACGGCCAGCAGCGGGCGTTCGGACGCGTCCGCCGCCTCGCGTCGGGCGCGGGTCTCGGCCGGGGCGCGGCGGAGGTGGCGCAGAGCTCCGTACATCGAGGGGCGGATGAAGCGGACCTCGCCGGCCAGCCGGTGGCCGGGGCCGCCGTGGCCGTCGGGCACGTGGCGGGCACCGGGCGCGGCGGGGTCGCCGGGGCCCGGCGGGCCGGGGTCGTCCCCGCCTGTACCGCCGGGGCCGCACCACCAGCGTTCGGCGACGGTCAGCTCCGCCAGGGGCGCGCCCTCGGGGTCGGTGAGGACGAGGCGGTCGGCGCCGGCCAGTTCGGCCGGGACCGCGAGGGTGACCGGGACCGGCCACGGGGTTCCGCCGGGCAGCCGGCCGTGCCGGGCCACCGACGCCGCCTCGGCCTCGGTCATGAAGCCGGCGAGGGGGTAGGCCCCGCTCAGGATCGCCTCCAGGTGGGCCAGGCCCACCTGGTCGGGAGCGAACACCGGGGCCGCCGCTCCCCCGCCGTGCCCGCCGTCACCCGCGCTCAATCCGACCTCCATCCGGGTCCGGTCCGTCCATCCTGGCCATACTCCCCGCCTCGCTCCGCTCCGCCTGTCCCGCAGGAGAAAGCCTCCGGTCCACGGCGGCGCGGCTCCGCGTGTTCGTCGGCCCGCCGTACGCGCTCTCCGGCGGTCCCTGTCCATCGCACAGGGTATGTGCCCTGGTCGTCACGGAGGGGGGCGGCCCCTGAGGGCCTGCTGACGTCCGCCGCGGGGCGGAGGGGTGACGCGCGAACGCGGCCGGATCCGGCCACGGGAACACCGCGGGCGGCTCCAGCGTTGCGCAAGGTGATCGAAAACGGACGGGCCCGGCATCCGTCGACTACGGCGGGTCGGGCACGCGGTCGTCCGCGGCCGGCGACGCGTCGTACGCGCCGCCGGAGGTAGCGGATCCCACTTGTGGACAGAGTGCCCTCGCGGGCGGTCCGGCGCATAGTCTGGGTATCCGGACACGCGCCGCCCGCGTCGGCGGACACGCCCCGGACAGCTGGGAAAACCACCGGACCTCGGATGACGCCCCGGCGGGCTCCGCCCGGAGCCCTGCGGACCCGCTCCGCGCCCGGCGGCGAGCGAGCGGAGAACACGGACAAGGGAGTTGCGGGCGACGACGCAGGAGACCGCATTCCGGCGCCACCTGTGGATCGAGCGTGCCGGAGGGGCGCCGGCGACGGCTGGACTGAGGAGCGGGGTGCCACCGAGCAACATGGGAGCGCCCCACGACGACCCGGGCCGTCGCCTTCACGGCGCCCCGACGGCTGAGCGGGAAACAGGCGGCGTTCGGACGGGCCACCCCGCCGAAACGCCGCAGGCCGCTGCACCACCGGTACCACTGACACACGCCCTGATCTGGTGATATGAGCCTCTCTGGACTTCTTGCGGTCGTCGCCGACGACCCCGCACTCAAGCAGACGATCGCGACCGCGCGCAGCGGCCACGATCCCCGTCTCGACCTCGTCGCGCCGCCGTCGCTGCGGCCCTTCCTCATCGCGGCGCTGGCCGCCGGGGCCCCGGTGGGCGCCGACCGCCCGGTGCTGGCGATCACGGCCACCGAGCGCGAGGCCGCCGACCTCGCCGAAGCGCTCGGTTCGCTGCTCCCTGAGCACACCGCGGCGCTCTTCCCGGCGTGGGAGACCCTGCCGCACGAGCGGCTGTCGCCGCGCTCCGACACCGTCGGCCAGCGGCTCGCGGTGCTGCGCCGCCTTGCGCACCCCGACCCCGCCGACCCCCTGACCGCGCCGCTGCGGGTGGTGGTCGCGCCGGTGCGCGCCGTGCTCCAGCCGCTGGTCGCCGGGCTGGGCGGCCTCACCCCGGTGCGGATCCGGCCGGGCGACGACGTCGCGCTCGACGACGTCGTCCAGTCGCTGATCGACGCCGGGTACGCCCGGGTCGACCTCGTCGAGAAGCGCGGCGACCTCGCCGTGCGCGGCGGGATCCTCGACGTCTTCCCGCCCACCGAGGAACACCCGCTCCGCCTGGAGTTCTGGGGCGACCAGGTCGAGGAGATCCGCTACTTCCAGGTCGCCGACCAGCGTTCGATCGGCGGCCACGCCGAATCCGGGCTGTTCGCGCCGCCCTGCCGCGAACTCCTGCTCACCCCGCAGGTGCGCGAACGCGCGCGCGACCTCGCCCAGGAGCACCCGTCGCTGGCCGACGTCCTCGACAAGCTGGCCGAGGGCATCGCCGTCGAGGGCATGGAGGCGTTCGCCCCGGTCCTGGCCGACCGCATGGAGCCGCTGTTCGGCTACCTCTCCGATGGCGCGCACATCGTCGGCTGCGACCCCGAGCGCATCCGCACCCGCGCGATCGAGCTCCAGGCCACCAGCAAGGAGTTCCTCGACGCGTCCTGGATCAACGCCGCCTCCGGCGGCGAGGCCCCCATCGACCTCGGCGCGTCCGCCTACAAGTCCATCGCCGAGGTGCGCTCCGACGCCGATTCGCTGGGCCTTCCGTGGTGGACCATCAGCCCGTTCGAGTCCGGCGACCCCGCCGGCGAGGACACCGCCGAGTCCGTCGAACTCGGCGCCGCCTCGTCCGACTCCTACCGCGGCGACACCGAGCGCGCGCTCGCCGATGTGAAGTCGTGGCTGCACGACGAATGGAGCGTGGTCCTGCTCACCCCGGGCCACGGGCCGGCCGAGCGGCTGGTGGCCATGCTGCGCGACGCCGGGCTGGGGGCGCGGCTGCGCCCGGACCTCTCCGACGCCCCCGAGCGCGCGGTGGCCACGGTCACCACCGGGCTGGTCGAGCACGGGTTCGTGTGGCGGTCGGTGCGCCTGGTGGTGCTCACCGAGACCGACCTCGTCGGGCAGAAGTCCTCCACCCGCGACATGCGCAAGATGCCGAGCCGGCGCCGCGGCACCGTCGACCCCTTGCAGCTCAAGCCGGGCGACTACGTGGTGCACGAGCAGCACGGGGTCGGCCGCTACATCGAGATGGTCAGCCGCAGCATCCAGGGCGCCACGCGCGAGTACCTGGTGATCGAGTACGCGGCGTCCAAGCGCGGGCAGCCCGGCGACCGGCTGTTCGTGCCCACCGACCAGCTCGACGAGGTCACCCGCTACGTCGGCGGCGAGGCCCCCACGCTGTCGCGCATGGGCGGCGCCGACTGGTCGAAGGCCAAGAGCCGGGCGCGCAAGGTGGTCCGCGAGATCGCGGGCGACCTCATCCGGCTGTACTCCGCCCGCCAGGCCAGCCCCGGCCACGCGTTCGCCTCGGACACCCCGTGGCAGCGGGAGCTGGAGGACGCCTTCCCCTACGTCGAGACCCCCGACCAGCTGGCCGCCATCGAAGAGGTCAAGCGCGACATGGAGAAGCCGCTCCCCATGGACCGGCTGATCTGCGGCGACGTCGGCTACGGCAAGACCGAGGTCGCGGTGCGGGCCGCCTTCAAGGCGGTCCAGGACGGCAAGCAGGTGGCGGTGCTGGTGCCCACCACCCTGCTGGTCCAGCAGCACCTGTCGACCTTCAGCGAGCGCTACGCGTCGTTCCCGGTGACGGTGCGCCCCATGTCGCGGTTCCAGACCGACGGCGAGGTCGAGGTCACCCGCGGCGGCCTGCGCAGCGGCGAGATCGACATCGTGATCGGCACGCACCGGCTGCTCTCCGGCGAAACCCGGTTCAAGAACCTGGGCCTGGTCATCATCGACGAGGAGCAGCGGTTCGGGGTCGAGCACAAGGAGGCGCTGAAACGGCTGCGCACGCAGGTCGACGTGCTGTCGATGTCGGCAACGCCCATCCCGCGGACCCTGGAGATGGGCCTCACCGGCATCCGCGAGATGACCACCATCCTCACCCCGCCCGAGGAGCGGCACCCGGTGCTGACCTTCGTCGGCCCCTATGAGGAGAAGCAGATCGCGGCGGCGGTCCGGCGCGAGCTGATGCGCGAGGGCCAGGTGTTCTTCGTGCACAACCGGGTGGCGTCGATCGACCGGGTCGCGGCCACGCTGAGCCGGCTGGTGCCCGAGGCGCGGGTGGCCTACGCCCACGGCCAGATGAACGAGCAGCAGCTCGAACGCGTCATGGTCGACTTCTGGGAGAAGAACTTCGACGTCCTGGTCTCCACGACCATCGTGGAATCCGGGCTGGACGTGCCCAACGCCAACACGCTGATCGTCGACCGCGCCGACACCTACGGCCTGTCCCAGCTGCACCAGCTGCGCGGGCGGGTGGGGCGCGGCCGCGAGCGCGCCTACGCCTACTTCCTGTACCCGCCCGAGAAACCGCTGACCGAGACCGCCCACGAGCGCCTGGCCACCGTCGCCCAGCACACCGAGACCGGCGCCGGCATGTACGTCGCCATGAAGGACCTGGAGATCCGCGGCGCGGGCAACATCCTGGGCGCCGAGCAGTCCGGCAGCATCGCCGGGGTGGGCTTCGACCTCTACGTCCGCATGGTGGGCGAGGCCGTCCGCGAGCTCAAGGGCGATCCCGGGGCGGTCGAGGAGACCGAGACCAAGGTCGAGCTGCCCATCGACGCCCACATCCCGCACGGGTACGTTCCGGGCGAGCGGTTGCGGCTGCAGTCCTACAAGCGGATCGCCAGCGTGGCCGACGACTCCGACATCGCCGCCGCGCGCGATGAGCTGGTCGACCGGTTCGGCCCGCCGCCGCGCGAGGTCGACAACCTCTTGGCGGTCGCCCGGTTCCGGGTGCTGGCCAAGAGCGCGGGGCTGTCGGACGTCGTGCTCCAGGGCTCCCAGATCCGGTTCGCCCCGGTGGAGCTGCGCGAGTCGCAGCAGTTGCGGCTGCGCCGGCTGCACCCCAAGGCGATCTACAAGGAAGCGGCGAAGACGCTGCTGGTGCCGATCCCCAAGGCCGGCGGGCTGGGCGGCAAGCAGCTGCGCGACACCGAGTTGCTGAAGTGGTGCGCCGATCTCGTCGAGACGCTGTTCGAGCCCTCGCGCCGGAGCGTCACGGCGGGCTGACCGCCGCCGGTTCCGGGCCCGGAACCGGCGCCACCACGGCATGAGGGGCACCGGCCGCACGGCCGGTGCCCCTCGCGCGTGCGGGGGCGGGGACCACGCGGGCGCGGTGTGTCCGGCACGGTCGGCACGCCGGCCGGGGCCGGATGCCCGCACCGGTTGATCGCGCGGGAGGAATCACCGTTCACGGTAAACCTCTCAGACGACCAAAACGACTACTCTTAGTGTTCATTGAATCGCCGTGAGTAGTGGTCACTGTGTGCCGTGGCCGCCGCCGAAAGGATGCCCGCCGAATGGACTCCGCCGACTCCGGACCGGACCTCAGAGACTACGCGGCCCTCCTCCGCCGCAGATGGCGCACCGTCGCCGCGGGGGTCCTGGCCGGCCTGGCCGCCGCCGCGGTCGCGCTGCTGGTCGCCCCCGAGACCTACACCGCCACCTCATCGGTGCAGGTCCGGCCAACGGGCCTCGCCGAACTGACCGGCGAACGGTCGGGGCGTACCAACGGCGAGGTCAACCTCGACACCGAGGCCCAGGTGGTGCGCTCGGCCCAGGTCGCCACCGCGGCGGCCGAGCTGATGGGCACCGGGGCGTCGGCCGCCGAACTCCGCGAGCGCGTGACGGTCACCGTCCCGCCCAACAGCAGCGTCCTGGAGATCGCCTACAGCGCCATCGGCCCCGACAGCGCACGCCAGGGAGCCGAGGCGTTCGCCGACGCCTACCTGGCCCACCGCACGGCCGAGGTCGAGTCCCAGGTCGACCGCCGCCTCGACGCCCTGCGCAAGGAGGTCGACTCCCGCTACGGCGAACTCGAAGACCTGGCGGAGACGGCCGGCGACAGCGACGGCGGCGGCGCCGACCAGATCCGCGCCGAAACGCGCCTGGAGGCGGTGCAGACCGAGATCGCCGGTCTCAACGGTGAGATCGATCCGCTCGCCGCCCTGCGCGACTCGATCATCCCGGGCCAGATCATCACGGCCGCGACGACGCCCGACGCCCCGTCCTCGCCCGTCCCCGCCGTGTGGCTGTCGGGCGGCGCGCTGCTGGGGCTGCTGGCGGGGCTGGCGCTGGCGGTCGCCGACGACCGCGGCGACGGCCGGCTGCACGGCCTCCGCGACATCCGGCGCGCCACGCGCCCCCCGATGCTGCTCGACCTCTCCGACGACGGCCGCGCCACCCGGGCGGTGGGCCTGGTCCCGGCGTCCGGCCCGGCCGGGCAGCGCGTCAACGGGGTCGCCCACACCCTGTCCGCCCGCATGGGACCGGGCGGACACGTGCTGGTGGTGCCGGGCGCCTCGAACGGCGACGCGGGGATGGTCGCCGCGGCCAACCTCGCCGCGGCCTTCGCCCGCATCGGCGCCGACGTCCTCCTGGTCTGCGCCGACCCGCGGGAAGCCGCGCAGTCCGCGGAGTCCACGGATCCCGCGGCCGACGACCGCACCGGCGGGAGGGAGCACGACCGCCTCGCGACGGCGGAACACGCCGTGTCCGCGGCGACCGGGGCAGAGGCCACGGCCGGGGACGGGACCACGGCCGAGGACGCAGAGGCCAGGGCGGAGACCGCCGTCACCACCACCGAGACAGGGACCGCGACCGGGGGCGAGCCGGACGCCCCGCACCAGGGCGAGGGCGAGGGCGCGGCCCGTGCCGAGAGCGCGGGCGAGGGCGCCGGCGGTGCCGCCGCGCCTTCGGGGAGCGACGCCCCCGAGCGGACAGCGGATTCCGGCGCACAGAATCGGCCCGAATGGGACGAACGTGGCACCGGAAAGGGTGCGGACGGTACGGGCCGCACGGCCGCCGGGCCCGCCCGCAGGGGCAGGCCGGCCAAGGTCGCACGCGAGAACAGCGGGCCCGCCGCCGGGCTGCTCGACCTTCCCGAGGGGCCCGGCCTCGCCGAGGCACTGGCCGACGGCGTCGACCCGGCCCTGCTGGAGTGCCGCCCCGAGGGCCTGCCGGGACTCCGCGTACTGCGCCACGGACGGCCCGGTGCCGCGGAACTGCTCCAGCGCGAGGCGATGGCGGACCTCGTCCGCCGGCTGCGTGATGAGGCCCGGTTCGTGATCATCGCGACCGCTCCCACCTCGGAGCGCGCCGACGCCCAGGCCATCGCCGCGGTGGCCGACGCGGTTCTGCCGACGGCCGAGCTCGGCCGCACGCGCGCCTCCGAGCTGACGGCCGCCGTGGACCGTTTGGCGGCCATGGGCACCGAGGTGGCCGGGATCGCCATCGTGCCCGCACGGGTGGGGCCGCAGCCGGTCCTCGCCTCGCAGCCGGGCGCCGGTTCGGCCCTCGCCACGACGACGGCCGCCGGAACCCCGGAGCCCGCCCCCGTCGCAGGGACCGCCCGGGGCGCGGAGACGGAGGGGCCCGCGGACACCGCCGTCGCCGGATCCATGGAGGCCGCCACCGGCGAGCCCCCGGAGGGCGCCACCGGCGAGCCCCCGGAGGGCGCCACCGGCGAGTCCCCGGAGGCCGACGCCACCGGCACAGCGGCCGAAGGGGCGCCGGCCGAGACCGCCGGGAACCCACTGGGCGCCGCGACCGACGCGGCCACGGCGAAGAGCCCGGGGACCGCCACACTCCAGGCCCCGGACGCGGCCGCGGCGAAGGCCCCGGACGCGACCTCGGCGAGGGGGTCGGACGCGGCCTCGGCGAAGGGGTCGGACGCGGGCACGGGGCCGGCGGAGGACGCACCGCCCCGGGCAGCGGCGAACGGTGGGAAGCGCCACGCCTCCGCCGTGGCGGCGGAGCCCGGCGGACTCACCGTGACGGTGCCCGTGGACGACGTCGCCGCCGACACGGCGCCGACGGAACCCGAGGCGCCCGCCGAGGGCGGTATCGCCACGAGCACCAGCTCCATGGCCCCGTCCTCCGCAGCGGAGACGGCGACGACCGAGGCCGACGCCGCCGGAGACGGGACATCGGCCACGCCCGCCCACGCCGATGTGGCCTCCGCCACGGGCACGGATACGGGCGCGAAGAGCACCCGCAAGGGCGGCAGGCGCACCAAGGGCACCGCCAAGCGGACCACCCGGTCCCCCCGGAGCCGAGGCACGGCCGCCGCGGCCACCGCCGCCGGCTCTGCCACCGGGGTGGCCACCACCGGCTCGTCCACCGAGGCGACCACCACCGGCTCGGCCACAGCGAAGGACACGGCCGACAGCGGTACCGCCACGGCCCCCGAGCCGCCTGACGGAAAGGCGGCCAAGGGCAGGGCCGGCAAGAACGGCACGAAGACCGCACCCGGCGGAACGCAGAGCCCGGCGAACACGGACACCGCGAGGGACACCTCCGGCAACGAGGACGACCAGGGCGCCGGCGGTAACGGCGACGCCACCGGGTCCGACCTGTCACTGCAACGTTGACCAGCCGCGATACGACCGGGGCCGGCGGCAAGCCCGCCGCCGCGCCCCGGCGCCCTCCAGCTCGTCCCGGGGAGCCCACGCAGCCGGTACGCCCCGGACCGGGCGAGCCGATCGGAGCCCTCGGGCGCCGACCGCAGACCACCCACGACGACGTCCTCGATCGTTCGGACGTGCATGCGGACCCCGCCCGCCTCGGCCCGGCGGCCCGTGGCCGTCGCCGCCGTCCCGGATCAGCGGTGCACGGCGCCGCCCATGGTCGAGTCGTCGATGAGCGCTCTGCGCTCGCCCCGCGCCGACCTGCACAAGAGGGACATCACGACGCCCCTCACTCAACCCACCGACCCGCACGACGACCACGAGCGGAAGAGAACGTCCACCCGCCGACCACCGACCTTCGACCGGACGCCCCATCGAGGCCGCACGACCATGGCGAAGTCGATGAATCTCCCGAGGCGGAGCCGGGCGGGCGCGGTCAGGGACGGCGAGAGGGCGGTGGGCTATGACGCAGCCGCCCATCTCGCCTCCTGTCGAACCTGGCTCGGCGGCCTCACCCGTCCGCACGGCACCGACCGGTGGAACGGGGTGGTCCGAGCGGCCCGTGGCGAGCGCCGCGTGGTCCGTGGGTCGGCCCGG
The DNA here is from genome assembly GCF_042653925.1 of Nocardiopsis mangrovi. Classification (NCBI taxonomy): domain Bacteria; kingdom Bacillati; phylum Actinomycetota; class Actinomycetes; order Streptosporangiales; family Nocardiopsidaceae; genus Nocardiopsis; species Nocardiopsis mangrovi. The sequence continues at coordinate 60,852 of NZ_JBHSFQ010000006.1, read as the reverse complement.
GTGGCCGGTGCTCTGGCTGTTCGGCGGATACCCCGTGTGGTGGGCGCTCGGGTTGGGGCAGTTCGCGTTCTGGATCTTCGCGGTGCCGATGGCGGCCGATCTCGTCCGCCGCCACCGGACGGTCGGCCTGCGGCTGCCTCCGGGGTTCTGGCTCTGGGGACTGTTCCTCGTCTGGTCGGTGGCCGGGCTCGCGTTGATCGGCCTCACCCCGCCCGGAACCCTGCCCGGCAGCGGCGGCCCGGCCGGCGCGCTGATGCGGCTCCTGACCTACCTCGCGCTCACCGTCCTGCTGCTCTACATCGGCAACACCCCCGGCCGCCCCGCGTCCAGCGCCTCCGCGCGCCCATGCGGCATTCAGGAGGGGCCCGGGCTTCCCGCGGAACCCGGCGCGCACTCTCCGCCGGCGCTCCTCCCCCTGGTGGCCGGCGGGGGCGACTCCGGAAGGGCATCGGCGGCGTCGTCGCCATCGGCAGTGTCGTCGTCAGGCACCGTGACGGCCACGGCACCGGAGCCGTTCGCCCACGCCCATCCGGCACCGGACGACGACCGCGATCCGGCATACGCCGCCGAACCGGGAACCGCGCACCCCCTGCGGGAGGACCCGACCGTCGCCTGCGGCGGCGTCCGGGGACGGGCGCCCGGTGATGCGCGGCATCGGCCATGGGCGGTTCCGGGGCCGGGAGCATCGGACGGCGTTCCTTCGGGCTCCGCGGTGCGTGGAACGGGTCGGCCCTCCGCGCGGGTGCTGGCGGATCTGGACGTCGCCCGTGCGCTGGGGGTGCTGTGCCTGGCGACGATCGGCGGCGGGTTCCTGGGGCTGGTGGCACCGACGTTCGAGTTCACCTCGCCCGTCGAGATGCTGCTGCCCGCCGGGGTCGCCGCCGACGCCTACGTGCAGGCGCTCGTTCATCCCGCGTCCGCGCAGATCATGGACGTACTCGGGTACGAGTCGGCCCGGCCGAAGGCGCCCTGGGAGTACACGAACACCTGGGGCAACATGCTGTCGCTGCTCCTGGTCTGGCTGGCGGTCGCCTGGATCGCGCGCGGCGGCATGGCCACGCGCTGCGCCGCCGTCGCCGCGGTGGCCGCCGCCGCGGTCCCCGTCGTCCACTCGCTGAACCGGGCACTGTGGGTGGGGCTCGCGCTATCCGTGGCGTTCCTGCTGGTGTGCCTGCTGCGCCGGGGGCGGGTCGCCGCCGTCGCGATATGCGGCGGCGGGCTGGCGGTGCTCGCCGCCGCGGCACTGCTGTCGCCGCTCGCGACGGTGGTCCAGGAGCGCGTCGGCCACCCGCACAGCGACGACGGGCGGGCGGCCGCGAGCATCGCGGCGGTCGAGGCGGCGAACGCGTCGCCGGTCCTGGGCTGGGGGTCCACGCGCGACATGCTCGGCAGCTCCGCGTCGATCGCCGTCGGGAGCTCCCCCGAGTGCCCGGGCTGCGGCAACCACACCATCGGCAACAACGGGCAGCTCCAGCTGACCCTGATCGCCAACGGCTGGGTGGGGACGGCTCTGTTCGTGGCCTTCTTCGCGCAGATCGCGTGGCGCTTCCGGCGGGACTCCGCGCCGGTGGGGGCGGCCTGCCTGCTGACCGTCCTGCTGCTCTTCTGGTACATGTCGTTCTATGTCGCGCTGGCGGGACCGCTGGCCGTCTCGATGGTCGCCGTCGCGCTCCTGTGGCGACGCGCCGCCGAGGGCCGGTCTCCGGTCGCCGTGGCGGGGGGTGCCGCGTAATGGCCGACGATGCCGCCTACCTCACCGGGCTCGCGCAGGTCCTCTGGCCCGGCGGCGGGCGTTTCGAGCGCGGAGGGGAGACGTCGCGGCCGCTCGGTGCACGCGCCCTCGGGCCGGACGACGATGAGGGAGGGTTCCGCGCCTACCTGCCGGTCCCGTCCGCTCACCACCCGCGGGTGATCCTGCCGGCGGACGACCGCTTCACCGCGGCGCGCGGGATCTCGGCGTTCGCCCAGCGCCACTCCGCGCGTGCCCGCCTGCGCGCCGCCCTGCTGACGACGGCGTTCGCCAGCGGGCTGGCCCCGATGCTGCTCCGCGACCGGCTGCACGTGGCCACGGCACATTCCATCGAGCAGGCGCTGTCGTCCGCGCTGGACCGGGAGGTCGTCATCGCGATCCACATCGGGCCGCCGCGGGCCAACCGCAAGCCCGTCCTGCTCCTGCTCACCCCCGGCGGGCGCACGGTCGGCTACGCGAAGATCGGGGTGAACGCCCTCACGTCGCGCCTGGTCAGGGCCGAGACGCGGGCGCTGCGTCGGATCTCCGGCGCCCGGATGCGCGACGTCACGGTGCCGCGGCTGCTGCACACCCAGGAGTGGAACGGCGGCCCGCTGCTGGTGCAGGAGGCGCTGCCGGTGGGCGACCAGACGGACCGCCCGACGCGGCGCCAGTTGCTGCGGTGCGTGGTGCAGATCAGCGAACTCGCCCCGGTCGTGCACCTCCCGCTGTCCGGCAGCCCGTACCGGCAGGCGCTCGCGGAGCGGATCGACGTCTTGGGGGACCGCCCCGAGGTGCCCGCGCTGCGGGCCGCGCTGGAGCGGCTCCCCGACGTACGGCTGCCGTTCGGCGCCTGGCACGGCGATCTGACCAGGTGGAACGTCGCCGGCACGGCGCGCCGGGCGTTCGTGTGGGACTGGGAGCGCCTGGAGTTCGGGGTCCCGATCGGGTTCGACGCGCTGCACTACGAGCTGAACGAGTGCGTGCAGAGCGGTGTGCACCCGGGGGTGCGCCGCTGGCTCGACAGCGGGGCCCGCCTCCTGCGCGACCCTTTGCTGGTGGCGGCCGGACTGGCGCCGGGCACCGCGTCCACGGTGATGGCGCTCTACCTGGTCGACCTGGCGACCCGGTACCTGCACGACCGGCAGGACGAGGCCGGCGGATTCCTCGCCGCCGTGGACGACTGGCTCCTCCCCGCCCTGGCCGGCCTGGGCCACCGCGCCGCCCACACCTCCAGGAGCCCGGCCTGAACGCCGTTCGCGGCGGCTCCTCCCCTGCCCCGGCCGGCGCTCCGCGCTCCGGACCGGTATCGCATGCGAAACGAATGAGGAGGGTCCCATGTCGATCCCGTCGTCCGTGACATCGGCGGCCGGGCGGCTGCTGCCGAAGTCGCTCCACCCGGCGCTTCGGGTAATGCCCGATGCGGTGGGCCAGGCCACCCGGCGCGGCCGCGCGCTGCCCACGTTCCTCATCGCCGGAGGCCAGCGCTGCGGCACCACATCGCTGTTCAAGGCCCTGGTCCAGCACCCCCAGGTGGCGGGCCCGACGCTGCGCAAAGGGGTGCACTACTTCGACGCCGGCTACACGCGCGGCCTGGACTGGTACCGCGCGCACTTCCCGCTGACCGCGACGCTGCGCGCCCTGGGGCGGACGGCCGTGGGAGAGTCCAGCCCCTACTACCTCTTCCATCCCCTCGCCGCCGAGCGCATCGCCCGCGACCTTCCCGGCGTGCGCGTCATCGTGCTGCTGCGCGACCCGGTCGAGCGCGCCTACTCCGCGCACGCCCACGAACTGGCCCGGGGCTTCGAGACGGAGCCCTTCGAACGGGCGCTGGAGCTGGAGGAGGAGCGCCTCGCCGGCACCGAGGAGCTGCTGTGCGCCGACCCGGCGGCCCGCTCCCACCACCACCGGCACCACGCCTACCTCCGCCGCGGGCACTACGCCGACCAGCTCCAGCGGCTGGAGAAGCACATCGGGCGGGACCGGCTGCACGTGGTCGAGAGCGAGGCGTTCTTCGCCACCCCGGAACCGGTGTTCGCCGGGGTCGCCGACTTCCTCGGGATCGCCCACGACAGCGGCATCGCGTTCGAGCGCCACAACGCCCGGCCGCGCGGCGCCCCCATGCCCGAGGCGCTGCGCGGCAGGCTCCGCGCCCACTTCGCGGACGCCGACCGGCGGCTCGCCGACTGGTGGGGCCGCGTACCCTCGTGGCGCGGGTGAGTCCTCCGGCGGAGGGCGCGGACCTCTCCCGCGTCGCGCGGGGCGGGGCGCTGAACGTGGCGGGCGCGGTGGTCGGCGCCGCCCTCAACACGGGGCTGATCGTGCTGGTGGCCCGGGCCTTCCCCCAGGACACGGCCGGGCTGCTGTTCTCGCTGACCTCCGTGTTCCTCATCGCCGCCGCCGTCGCCGACCTCGGAGCGTCCACCGGGCTGGTGTACTTCGTGGCGAGGCTGCGGGCGCTCGGGGGCGCGGGGCGGATCCCGCACCTGCTGCGCCAGGTGTTCGGCCCCGTCGCCGTCGTCTCCGTGGCCGTCGCGGCGGCCCTGTTCGCCTGCGCCGACGACGTCGCACGGCTCGTCGGCGCAGAAGGGGCGGTTTCCTACGTCCGGCTGCTCGCGGTGTTCCTGCCGTTCGCGGTGGTCACCGACGCCGCGCTGGCGGCGACACGCGGACTGCGCGACATGGGCGCGACCGTGCTCGTGGGGCGGGTGGGCCGCCCCCTCGCCCAAGTGGCGCTGGTGGCGGGCGTGGCGGTCACCGGCGGCGCCGGGCTGCTGGTGGTCGCGTGGGCCGGGCCGTACCTGCCCGCCGCCGTCGTCGCCTGGTTCTGGCTCCGCCGCATCGTGCGCCGGGCGCGGTCCGGCGAGTCCCCGGACGATGCGGCGGGGCCGGTCACCCCGGCGGCGTTCTGGTCGTTCACCCTGCCCCGTTCGGTGGCCACCATCGCCCAGCTCGGCATCCAGCGCAGCGGGATCGTCCTCGTCGCGGCGATGCAGGGCGGCGCCGCGGCCGCCGTCTTCACCGCCGCGACCCGGCTGCCGGTGGTGGGGCAGTTCGGCGCGCAGGCGATCCAGTTCGCCGCGCAGCCGCGCCTTGCCGAACTGCTCGCCGTGGACGACCGCCGGGCGGCGGGCACCCTGTACCGGGCCAGTACCGCGTGGCTCATCTGCCTGACGTGGCCGCTGTTCCTGCCCGCGATCGTCTACGCCCCCCTGGTGATGCGGCTCTTCGGGCCGGACTACGCGGAGGGCGCCGGGGCGCTGGTCGTGATCGCTGCGGCGCAGCTCGGCTCGACGGCCATGGGCATGGGCGACACCGTGCTGACCATGGCCGGGCGGACCGGCTGGAACCTGGTGAACAACGGCCTGGCCCTGCTGGTGAACATCCTGCTGTGCCTGGCGCTGATCCCCGGATGGGGCGCGCTGGGCGCGGCGATGGCCTGGGCGGCGGCGATCGCGGTGCGCAACGTCCTGCCCGTGGCCCAGCTGTCGCGGAGCCTGGGGCTGCACCCCTTCGGGAGGGGGTGGCTCATCGCGGTCGCGGTGTGCCTGGTGTGGTTCGGCGCGCTGCCGCTGGCCTGCGCGGCGGTCCTCGGGAGCGGGCCGGTCTCCCTCGCGGTCGCACTGACGGCGGGGGGCGCCGGGCATGTCGCCACCCTGTGGCTTCTGCGGGGCCCGCTGCGGCTGGAGGGCCTGCTGCGCCCGCGCCGGACCGTGCCGGTGTCGAGGCCGGAGCCCGCGCCCTCCGAATGAGTCATGGTCACCCCGATCCGGGTGCGAGACGCCGCCAACGCGGTTCGCGGAGCGGGAGTCCCGTCCTCGTCGGCCTTGTCGCCGCCGATCCGGCGGCCCCTCCCGGTGGCCTTAAGCGGGCAAGCATCCTCCTCTGCCCGCGATTTCCATGACATCACCCTTCGCAACCAGGAAATCACGTTGTGTTGTGTAACGATGACCGCATGTCCACGGCCCCGGTCTTGCTCATCGCCTCCAGCGGGGGGCACCTCGCCCAATTGTGGTCGCTGCGTCCCTGGTGGGAGGGGCGCGAGCGCGTGTGGGTGACCTTTGCGACCAGCGACGCCACGGCGCTCCTCAGCGGCGAGGACGACGTGCGCTGGGCGCACCGCCCCACGACGCGGCACATCGGCAACCTGCTGCGCAACGCGGCACTCGCGGCGCGCACGTTCGCGCGGCTGCGCCCGGCGGTGGTGGTCACCACCGGGGCCGGTGTCGCCCTGCCGTTCTTCGTCCTGGCGTGGCTGCTCCGGATACCGACCGTCTACATCGAGGTCTACGACCGGATCGACACCCCGACCCTGACCGCCCGGCTGTGCCGCCCGTTCACCCGGCTGTTCCTCGCCCAGTGGGAGGAACAGCGCTCGTTCATGCCGACCGCCATCACCGTGGGGCCTCTGCTGTGACCGACACACCCGACCCGTCCACCCGTTCCGGCGACGCCGACCGCAGCGGCCAGAAGCACACCGCCGAACCAGCCGACGAGGCGAATAGAGCCTGCGTCGACACCGAGGGCACAGACCCTCGCCCGCTCGTCCTTGTCACCGTCGGCACCGACCACCACCCCTTCACGCGTCTGGTCAACTGGGCCGACGCCTACGCGGCCGACCATCCCGACGTCCGGGTCCTCGTCCAGCACGGCGCCTCGGCGGCCCCCGTGTCCGCCGAGGGGGAGGCGTTCCTCGACGGCGCACGCCTGCACGCCGCCATGGCCACCGCCGCGGCCGTGGTGACGCACGGCGGACCGGCGACCGTGACCGAGGCCAGACGGCTGGGGCACCTGCCGATCACGGTCGCCCGTGACCCCGAGCTGGGCGAGCACGTCGACGACCACCAGATCCGCTTCGTCGCCCGGCTCGACGCGTCCGAACGCGTGCTCTCCTGCGCCAGTCACCAGCAGTTCACCGCGGCCCTCGACAAGGCGCTCGACCATCCGGGCGAATTCCGACTGGACGCGGAGGCGGAGGACGGCGCCGACGCCGTCGCGCGCGAGGCCGGGAGGCTGATCGACCTGCTCGCCCCGCAGCCCGTCGCGGACCGGCCGATCCCTCCGCCGGCCCCGCTGCCGTTCGGCGAACGGTGGCCGGACGTCACCGTCGTGATCCCGACCCGAGACCGCCCCGAACTCCTGCGCCGCACCCTTCGCTCCATCGCGGCACAGGAGTACCAGGGCACCATCACCAGCCTGGTCGTCTACGACAACGACCGGCCGGACCACTCGGTGGCGCACGACACGGGCGACCGTCCGGTGCGGGTCATGGGCAACACGCTCAGCCCGGGGCTGGCCGGCGCGCGCAACACCGGGATCCTGGCAGCGACCAGCGAACTGGTCGCCTTCTGCGACGATGACGACACCTGGCTGCCGGCCAAGCTGCGCGCCCAGGTGGAGGTGATGCGCGCCGAGCCCGAGACCGAGATGGTGTGCTGCGGCATTCACGTCGCCTACGACCGCACGGAGGTCCGCCGGGTCCTCAAGCGCACGAGTGTCACCTTCGCCGACCTGCTGCGATCGCGACTGACCGAGCTGCACCCATCGACGTTCCTGATCCGCCGCAGTGCGTTGGTCGACGGCTGCGGACCGGTCAGCGAGGAGATCCCCGGCAGCTACGGGGAGGACTACGAACTCCTCTTGCGGATGGCCCGACGCGCCCCGATCCGCAACATCCCAGAGGCCGAGGTGCGGGTGCTGTGGCACCGCCAGTCCTACTTCACGGGCCGCTGGCAGACCATCTCCACCGCCCTGCGCTGGCTCCTGGACAGCTACCCGGAATTCCGCCTGATCCCCCGAGGCCATGCCAGAGTCGCGGGCCAAATCGCCTTCGCAGAGGCAGCAGCCGGCCGCCGCCGAGCAGCTTTGGAATGGTCGATCACCACCATCCGAGCCCGCCCAACCGAGGCCCGCGCCTACCTGGCACTGGCGGTCACCTGCGGCCTACCCGCAGGACTGGTGACCCGCACCCTCCACCGGAGGGGCAGAGGTATCTAACACCATCGGATCGGAGACACTGCGGAGACCACATCGATTGCCACGGTTTCAATTTCGCCAGAATGTTGGTCGCCACCAATAGAGGACAGATCTGTCCTCCGGCCACGATGACTCCTGAACATAGGTCGGTTCAAAGTTGTCGCCGTCGCGGTCAATCGGACGAAACCCCTCTTCCCGCTCCTCGCCAACAGCAGAGGCGACGAACGGCACAGATCGCTCCGTTTTTGCGCCAAATTCCGCATAGTTTCGCTGCGCATCGAATAGGGAAATTTTATTAGCATTGTCGGCCCCAAAGGGCCATCGGAGAGCCTGAGGATCGTCCTCCCAGAAACAGATTGGGCAGATTAAGTACGATCCAGCACCATCAGAATGGACCTTATATCCGCAGCATGGGCACGGATTGTCCCCTCGGTCAGGACTCACCATTCACCAACACTCCCGACTGCCTGTCAAAATAGGATTGCGGATCATCTGGAATGAAGAATGTAATGATTCCACGACTACTCCTAGTCCCGAACTCACCAGATTCCGGGTCAAAGTAATATGCCTTATCTCCATCTCTCTTAATGAGGACGCCGGGCCGAGCACCGTCACATTCGCACATGAGATCGATTGCCGCAGAGCTGTATTCGATCTGCGTCTCGTACCCCATTTCATCGCCGTGATCAGCGTAGTGACGATCAAGGTTGCCCGATGTCGTCCACTCATCAGCGCCGCACAAGTTCTGGTTATGAACCAAAAGCGACGAGTCGCCCGCGAGCACATAGTAGGTCTGAAGGTCGGCGATGGTGAGGTTGTGGACTCTCTGGTCCTCGGCCGTGTCGGTTTCGACTGCGGTGACTTGGGCCCAGGTGCCGGTGGAGGTGCGGAGCCAGGTTCCCGGTTCCACGTCGATGGCGTCGACCCACTGGGCCTGTTCGGGGGCCCAGAAGGGGTGTTCGTCGGTGGCGGTGACCGTGTCCGTTATGCCGTCGGCGGTGGCGATGGTGAGGGTGACCAGGGTCTTCTGGCCATCGCCGGTGATGGTGTCAGTGACCTCGCGCGGGCCCTCTTCACCCGTCAGCGGATCGAACGCCAGCACTTCATCGCCCACCGCGATGTCCTCGATGGGCACGCTCGTGCCGTTCGCGAGTAGGACCGCCGTGCCGGGAACGAAGCTGTTTCCGGTAGGGCAGGACGTGCCGTCGCGGTCGCTGTCCTCCTCGCTGCGATCCTGACCCTGCCCGTCCGAGTCGCCGTCGGCCAGGTGCTGGGCGTCCGGGTTGGGTTCGGGATCCGGGTCGGGGCCGTTGCCATCGCCATCCGAGCCCCGGCCGCCGAGGGCCGTGGGAAGTTTGGAAAGGCCCTTGAGCGCGGGCCCGCCGACGAACCAGCTCCCGATGTTGGCGGAGGAGCGGATGAGACCTTCCTCGAAGTCGCCGTTGGCGAAGTGCTCGAACCCCTCCTCGCTGATGGCGAACTGCGTGGCCTGGGTGAGGTTCCACAACCCCATGTGGCTCGCGCCGTCCCACAGCCCGCCCAGGTAGTCGCCGTCGTTGAAGCCCTGGCGGATCAGCCCGAAGCTGTCACGCATCGTCGAGGCGTATTCGTCGTGCATCTCCCCGACGGCGACGGCGCCGTTCGCCAGGCCCCGGCGGATGGTCCCCGGGGCGTCCTCGCGCAGGTCCTCATAGAGTTCGATCGAACCGGAGATGGTCTCCTCGGCCATCTCCATCCCCTCTCGGGTGGCACGCGCCTGGGACTGGACCGCGTCATCGACCAGGCCGGCAATGTCCTCGCGGAAGGAACCGGTGGAGTAGGTGTGGACGAGCCCACCGCTTCCCGGGCCGGGCAGGAGGCTGTCCAGCCCCAGCGGCATGAACGACCCCCCGGCTCCGTTTCCGGGATCGAGGTCGGCGTCGAAGGCGGGCATGAAGTCCAGCGGGCCGTCCCCGCCGTCGTCGGCGGGTTCGGCGTCCGGCCCTTCATCGTCGCTACCGGTGTCGGTCGGTTCCTCGCCGTCGGCCTGCGGGCCGGAACCGTCCCCTTCGGCGCCGACAGAGTCGACGGCGCTCTCGATCATGCCGGTGACGCGCCCGGTGATACCGGAGCCGATCACGGTGCTGGTGATCACGGCCACAAGCAAGATAACGGCGGCGTACTCGACGAAGTTGGCGCCTCGCTCGGGGTCATGGATTCTGCGCAGCAACAAGCATCACCTTGGGGGGAACCGGGGGGTCAGGTGGAGAAATGACTGGGCGGAAGGGTCAAACGGCCGGGCGTGCACGACGCAGGTGGTCGCGCGAGGCAGGTCGGGTGGCCAGGAACAAGACAAGTCCGGGCAGGAGCATCTGGGTGAGACCCGCGGTCTCGCCTCCCAGAAGGGTGAGCAGGCTCCAGAGCAGGATCACGCCGGTGTACGCGCAGGTCGCGTAGAGCACCCAAGGACCGCCGCGAGCCAGCAGAAGCCCGAGCGTGAGTGCGATCGCCCCCTGGCCGAGGTAGGCGAAAAACCCGAGGTACAACGTGGTCTGGTCGGCGTCGGCGACGATCAGGATGAAGAAGAGCAGGAATGCAATCCCGGCGGTGATGAACAGCAGCACCCGGGCGGTCTTGAGCTGTGTGGGCAGAGCGGGGGACGCGGACACGCAGCGGCTTCCTCGGGACAGGGGGGATACGGGCAGCTGGGGGAAATGATTCGCGGTAACGACCGTAACACCCAGGGTGGACATTCCACGGCGAGAGGGCGCACATCGGTCCTGGGGTGGACAAGCCAGGATATGGGAGTGGTCGTCGTGACGCGAGTGGATATTCGAGGGCGATGTGTTCTCCGGGAATCGCCCCGCTAATAGCGCGACGTCGGTAATCCGCAGCACCGACTGTGCGGGGCCGCGCGCCGAGTGGGGAGGGTTGAGCGGTGCCCCGGCGCGCGGCGGTCTTTGGCTGTCAGGGGTGGGCCGTTCCTCTGTAGAGCCATCTGCCCGTGGTGTCGGGTGCGTAGGTGGCGACTCCCCGGATGTGGGGGCCGAGGAAGTCGGCGAGGCGTAGGTCGATGCCGCCAAGGGCGAAGCTTTCGACGAGGCGGGCGAGGTCGGTGCTGATCTCGGTGCCGTCGAGGGGCCCGTTGCGCAGTTCAATCACGGCGCTTCCCCGCTCCAGCACGCCCATACGGTGCTGGTGCCGTCCGCGTCGCGGCGGGTGCCCCAGTCGTCGGTGAAGGCGTCCACGAGGGCGAGGCCGCGCCCGTGCTCGCTGTCGGCATCGGGGCGGGCGATCCGGGGGCGGGTTCGGGCGCCGGGTAGTGGGCCGGCGTCGCCGACCTCGATGCGGGCGGTCTGCGCGGTGGCTTCGACGTAGAGGATCAGGAACCCGCCCGGGAGGCCGGAGCAGGTGTGGGTCACGGCGTTGGTCGCCAGCTCGGATACGACCAGCTGGGCGTTGTAGAGGTAGGGATGCCGGGGCCCGAGGTCGAGGACCATGATGTCGCGGGCGGTGGAGGCGGCTTCGGGCACGCCGTCGAGGCGGTGCAGCAGGCGCAGGCCGGGTGCCCGCGCGGCACGCGTGGAGGCGGTCGCGCTCACCGCACACCTCCCGCGACCACGAGCCCTTGGAGGAGGGGGCTGAGTTCGGCCCGGAGGTCGTCGAGCCCGTCATTGAAGGTGACGGCGAGGGCGGCGGGCCGGGCCGGGGGCGTGGGCTCGCCCGGGCAGGCGTGGTTCGGGGTGGGCTTTGAAAACGTCCGTCCGCAGCGGGGGCAGTTCCACCACCGGGCGACGACGCAGCAGCGGCAGTGCCGCCCGTGCGTCGGCGGCACCTGCCACCGGGTGAGAAGGCTGAGCAGGAATCGCATGTGACCCCCTTGGGGTGAAGCCGGGCATGCACCCGGCCAGGCCATCTGGTAGTCCCATGGTTGCGGTGAGTGATGAAAAATGCAAGACCAACTTTTGAATTAGTGACATGCTTTCTGCATAGTGACCTAGATGTGGATGGGTGATGCTTCGAATGTCCGAAAACCAAGCACCAGCCCTAGGATCTGGACAGACCGACGGCCCCGCTACGAGGAGGACGACGCTGGTGGCCAGCTCTCCCCCGCTCAGCAAGCGACGCTTGAGTAGGCAGTTGAAGGAGCGTCGAGAGGCCACCGGCCTGACAGCGGATCAAGTCACTGAGCAAGCCCGGCAGGCAGGGGCCAGCAAGTGGTCGGCCTCCAAGATCACTCGCCTCGAACGGAACGAGTGGCTCAGGCCGACGGTCGAGGACGTCGAACTCCTGCTGGACATCTACCGCGTCACCGACCTGGCACAACGCGCCGAATACGTCCAGCTCGCCAAGGAAGCACGCCAGAAGGGCTGGTGGTCGGCTTACGCCGACGTTCTTGGGCGCGGACTGCTCACGGGACTGGAACCAGGCGCTTCGCGTATACGCACCGTGGAGATCGCGGTCCTGCCCGGTCTGCTCCAGACGGAATCGTATGCTCGACGCATCATTGAAGGCGGCGGTGTCGAAGACACGGCCGAAGTAACTCGTCGGGTCGAAGCACGCATGCTGCGGCAGCAACTCCTCGACCCCAAAGGGTCACCGCCCGTCTACTGGGCGATTATCGATGAGGCCGCGATCCGCAAGATCCCAGCCGACATCCGTGAAGAGCAGATCCGGTACCTGATCGACGTGCAACGCCCGGCCTTGCGGGTGCAGATACTCCCGGACGAAGCAGGACTGCACGCCGCCGTGGGAGGTGGGTTCACCCTGCTGGATTTCCCCGAAGACTCCGGACTCGTCTACACGGAGAACTCGGTCGCCTCAAGGATCGATGAAGAGCCTGAAGCCCTCGAAGCCTGGGATCTCGTGTACCAGTATGTAAGTGCGTCCGCGATGTCCGTTGAAGCTACGCGTACGCATCTTGTCAGTTTGCTCTAGTCACGCAGAAGGTCCGGTCCCGCATGCATGAGTCCCTCCAGTTCCGCAAGTCCAGCTACTCCACCGCCAAGGGGGAGAACTGCGTGGAGGTCGCTGATGTGCTCGGCGTCTCGGCCATGCGTGACACGCAGAACCGGCACCTCGGTCATCTGGAGTTTCCCGGGGCCGAGTGGGTCGCCTTCGTCGACGGGGTCAAAGCCGGCGAACTCTGAGACCTCCCCCTTTGGCATACACCGATGGCCGCGGCTTCAAGCCGCGGCCATCGGCGTCCCCGTGTCAGTCCTGCCCCTCGGCCCGGGTGCGGGCGCGGTGGGCGCGCTTTACCGCGTCGGCGATCGCTTCGCGGGCCTGGTCCGGGATGTTGACGTAGGGGTCGCGGCCCGCCGTGACGAAGCCTCGGCGGGCGTGTTCGTTCTCCAGCACCCTGAAGTCGCAGCTCGGGGCGGTCGTGCCGTCCCATAGCTTGACGGCGCGTACGCGCTCGTATTTGCGCACCGCCTCCGGGATGTCGGCGTACCACTGCGCGGTCGCCTGCGGGTCGTCGGCGATGGGCACGGTGCCCATCTCGCCGATCATCACCGGCTTGGCCGGGTCGATGCCGTGCTTCGGTCCTTCGTTCTGGATCCATTCGTACGCGGGGGCCATGGCCTCCTCGAACGAGACCACGTGGTCCCAGGTGGGCTGGAGCTCGCACCCGGTCATGTTGTACGCCTCCCACGAGATCCAGTCGACGTGGTCGTTGCCCGGCCACAGCCCCGGAAGCCGGTCCAGGTTCCCCGGCCAGCCGGTCACGTTCCACACGAAGACGGCGTTGCCCGCACCGTTGCGCCGGTACAGGTCCACGATGTGCCGCCAGGCCCCGACGAACTCGTCCGGGGTGCCGCGACGGTTGTAGCGCTTCTGGGCATCGGCTTCGTGGTCGAAGGTCACGAACATCGGGGAGCCCAGCTCGGCGATCCCCCGGGCCTGCGCGGTGAGCGCGTCGTCGTAGTCACCGGCGATGATGTCGCTGTACTCCAGGGCCGGGCGGCCGCTGCGCTCGAACGCGCGGGCCTCGATGTTGACGTGGATGAAGCGGCCCTCGGCCGCGAGCCTGCGTTCCCGCCGGTTGGGGACATCGGTCTGGTCGACACCGTGCCAGGTGTAGACGATGTCCATGGGCCGTCCGGCCGCCTCCTCCAGCGGGGCGGGGTCGTTCTGCCACGGACTCGCCCCCCACCAGACACCGCACGAGGGCTCCAGGATGCGGCTGACCTCGCAGTCGTCCCCTTCTGGGTCCGATCCCGGGCCGGCGGGGGACGGCTGTGCGGAGGGGTCGGGCGATGGGTCCTGCGCGCCGGTCGGCGAGGGAGCCGGCTCCGGCTCCTCCGCCTCTTCCTGCTCCTGCTCCTGCTCCGACTCCACGCCCGGGAACCAGTCCCACACCCAGTCGGGCACGTCGGGCAGGCCGGAGGACTCGGCCTCTTCCGCCTCCGCTGCCGCGGTCGCGGTCGCGGTCGCGGTCGCGGTCGCGGTCGCGGTCGCGGACGGGGCCGGCGAGGGTTCACCGGAGGCGGGAGCGGCGGGGGTATCGGTCTGGGGCCGGTCCTGCTCTAAGCCGTCGGCCGGGGCCGTCGATCCCGGACGACCGGGTTCTCCCGGCGGGCCGGAGGCCGCGGCGGGGTCCGGATCGCCCGGGCCGACCGACGGGGCGGCGGACTCGGGCGACGTGGTCCCCTGGAGTCCGGCGGGGGGCGAGGCAGCCGGCGACGGGGAGAACGGCCGGGTCAGCGCCGCCGTCTCCGCGCCGATCGCCTCGCGGATCGCCGGTACGGCGGCAGCGGCCACCGCCAGCGCCATGAGCACCCCGCCCGCCCTCAGCACCCGGCGCCGCATGGTCCGCCGCCCGGCGCGCCGGGACGTCGCCCCGCCGGTGGCCTGGGATGGTGCGCCGTGTCTGGCCCGATACTGTTCACCCATGCCCCATTAGCTACCAGATGAATCTATTCAGTTACTCTAAGTGACGATGTCTCGGCGCGTCGCATTGCCGCCCGGTCGTCCGTGACCGCCCCCCGCGGGAGGGTTGTCAGTACCCGAAACGCCACCGGGTCGGCAGAGTGATCGCCGATACCACCGCCCGGTCCCCGCGCGCCAGCCCCGCCTGCCAGGCCGTATCGGGGCGGACCCGCACCGGCCCGGTCGCGAAGCGCATGGGGTTGCCCGAGACCGTGTGGGTGGGCGACAGGTGCACCGCACCGCCGGGGCCGATCGGTCCCCGCCCCCTGTCGTCCGCGACCCCCTCGACCCCCGCGAACCGGGCGATGCCGCGGAACGCCGCCTCCGGGTCGGCCGCGAAGTCCTCGTAGCGGACCCGGCACGTGTCGGTGCCGGTGCGGTGCAGCGCCGCCAGCACCGCGTTCTGCGCGGTCCACTGCACCGCCGCGCGCGCCGGCGAGTAGCGCGCCATCTCCTGCTCGGGGCTGGTGGCCGTGGCATCGGGCCGCGGCACCCGCTTGCCCCACGCGTAGGCGACCGCCCGGGGGTCGCGCACCACGTGCAGCAGGCGCAGGCGCGGACCGTAGCGGTGCCGCAGGCACACCGCCAGCGACGCGTGCTTGCTGGCGTCGACCACCACCCGGCACCCGCTGACACGCGCGATGGCGGTGTAGAGGCGGTCGTAGAGCCCGGTGTAGCGGTCGAGGCGGTCGGCGAGGGCCGCCGGGGGCCGCGGGCCGAGCAACGGCGGGACGAACCGCGTGCGGTCGACGCCGTCCTTCAGCGCGAGGACCGCGTGGGGGTCGAGCCGGTCCCAGCCGCCGAACGCCGCCTCACCGACCTCGCCCCAGAACCCGCACGCCCGGAAGGGCACCCCGCAGCCGCAGGGTTCGTCGTCGACCAGCGCGCGCCGCCACATGTGCACGACCTCGCCGACCGAGCACACCCCCGGCAGTTCCCCGAGCAGGCGCTCGATGAGGGTCGAACCGGACCGGCCGATGCCGCCGACGAAGAGCAGCCGAAAGTCCTCCACGACCAATCACCGTAATACAGACGGTGATGAAATCCCCGCTCTGCGCGTCCGAATGGGACGCGCGCCGCGGCCGTCCCCGGCAACGCCCCCGCAGCGCCCGCGCGCCGCCCCGGTTCCCGGGGCGGCGCGCGGCGGCACACCGGCCGCGCCCACCGGCCCTCAGCCGGCGCTCAGCCGCCCTCAGCCGGCGCTCAGTCGGCGTTGACGATCATCCCCGCGCCGACGGTGGCGTTGGTGCCCTCGTCGATGAGGATGAAGCCCCCGGTGAGCCGGTTGCGCCGGTACTCGTCGGCGAACAGCGGCTGCGTGGACCGCAGGGATACCCGGCCGATCTCGTTCAGCGACAGGTCCGGGGCGTCCTCGTCGCGGTGCAGCGTGTTGACGTCGATCCGGTACTTCAGGTCGCGCACCAGCACCTTGGCCGTGCGGGTCGTGTGCTTGAGGAGCAGCTTGGAGCGGGGTGTCAGCCGCCGGCTCTCCGACATCCAGCAGACCATCGCGTCGATGTCCTGCGAGGCGGCCGGCCGGTTGTTGGGCCGGCAGATCATGTCGCCCCGCGAGATGTCGATGTCGTCCTCCAGCAGCAGCGTGACCGACATGGGCGGGAACGCCTCGCCGACCTCTCCGTCGGCGGTGACGATGCGCGCGATCCGCGTGGTCAGCCCGGACGGCAGGTGCATGACCTCGTCGCCCGGCTTGAGGACGCCGCCGGCCACCTGGCCCGCGTAGCCGCGGTAGTCGTGCAGCTCGGGGTCGTCGGCGCGGTGCGGGCGCACCACGTACTGCACCGGGAACCGGACGTCGATGAGGTTGCGGTCGGAGGCGATGTGCACGTTCTCCAGGTGGTGCAGCAGCGACGGCCCCTCGTACCAGGGCATGTTCAGCGACCGGTCGACCACGTTGTCCCCGTGCAGCGCCGAGATCGGGATGAACGTGAGGTCGGTGACGTCGAGCTTGGTGGCGAAGGCGCTGAACTCCCGCTGGATCTCCTCGAACCGCTCCTGGGAGTAGTCGACGAGGTCCATCTTGTTCACGGCGAGCACCAGGTGCGGCACCTGGAGGAGCGTGGTCAGGAACGCGTGCCGGCGGCTCTGCTCCTGGAGCCCCTTGCGCGCGTCGACCAGGATGATGGCCAGGTCCGACGTCGAGGCGCCGGTGACCATGTTGCGCGTGTACTGGATGTGGCCGGGCGTGTCGGCGATGATGAAGGTCCGGCGCGGCGTCGCGAAGTAGCGGTAGGCCACGTCGATGGTGATGCCCTGCTCGCGCTCGGCGCGCAGGCCGTCGGTGAGCAGCGCGAGGTTGGTCTGCTCCTCGCCGCGCCCGCGGCTGGTGCGCTCGACGGCGTCGAGCTGGTCCTCGAAGATGGATTTGGAGTCGAAGAGCAGGCGGCCGATCAGGGTGCTCTTGCCGTCGTCGACGGATCCGGCCGTGGCGAACCGCAGAATGTCAGTACTCATGTCACGCGTTCCAAAGTGTCAGGGGTCGTCCACCCGCCGCAGGATCAGAAGTAGCCTTCACGCTTGCGGTCCTCCATGGCGGCCTCGCTGGTGCGGTCGTCGGCGCGGGTCTCGCCCCGCTCGGTGATCCGCGTGGCCGCGATCTCGGCCATGATCTCGTCCAGCTCCACGGCCGCGGAGCGCACGGCACCGGTGCAGGTCATGTCGCCGACCGTGCGGTAGCGGACGGAGGCGTCGAACAGCGGCTCGTCGTCGGCGCGGGTGATGAAGTCGCTGTCCGAGAGCAGGATGCCGTCGCGCTCGAAGACCCGGCGCCGGTGGGCGTGGTAGATCGAGGGGAGTTCCAGCCCCTCGCGCGCGATGTAGCCCCAGACGTCCAGCTCGGTCCAGTTGGAGATCGGGAACACCCGGATGTGCTCGCCCATGTTCGTGCGGGTGTTGAAGACGTTCCACAGCTCGGGGCGCTGCGCCTTGGGGTCCCACTGGCCGAACTCATCGCGGAAGGAGAACACGCGCTCCTTGGCGCGCGCCTTCTCCTCGTCGCGGCGGGCCCCGCCGAAGGCGGCGTCGAACCGGTGCTCCTCGATGGCCTCCAGCAGGGCGGCGGTCTGGAGGCGGTTGCGGCTGGCCCACCGGCCGGTGGGCTCGGTGACCTTGCCGGCGTCGATCTGCTCCTGCACGGAGGCGACGATCAGCTCGACGCCGGCCTCGGCCACGCGGCGGTCGCGGAAGTCCATGACCTCGGGGAAGTTGTGCCCGGTGTCGACGTGCATGACCGGGAACGGGATGTGCCCCGGCCAGAACGCCTTCTCGGCGAGGCGCAGCATGACGATGGAGTCCTTGCCGCCCGAGAAGAGCAGCACCGGCCGTTCGAATTCGGCGGCCACCTCGCGCATGATGAAGATCGCTTCGGCCTCCAGATGGTCCAGCTGCGATAGCTGGTACCGCCCGAAGGCCGTACGTCCGGCCTGACTCATGAACCCGCCTCACGATCATGGGCCGCAGCGCGCCGCGCGGCCGCCCCGCCGCGCCCGGCGGTCAGCCGCCCACGTGTGGGCCCGTGCCATCCCGATCCGTGACATCACGGATGCTCGCCAACAACGTACCCGACAATTCCGGTCGGCATACAAGGATATCGGGCAGTGACGGATCGACTCCGTTATAGGTCGGGATACCGCCGTCGATGCGGGAGACGTGCAGGCCGGCGGCGCGCGCGACCGCGACCGGAGCGGCGTTGTCCCACTCGTACTGCCCGCCCGCGTGCACGTAGATGTCGGCGATGCCGAGCAGCACGGCGCAGATCTTGGCGCCCGCCGAGCCCATGGGGACGATCTCGGCGCCCAGCTGGGTGGCCAGGCGCTGCACGAAGTCCGGCGGCCGGGTGCGGCTGGCGGTGATGCGCAGGCGCTGGTCGGCGGGGCGCTCGTCGGGCAGCCACGGGGGGTCGACGGTCGAGAGGGTGCTGCCCTGGGCGGGCAGCGCCACCGCGCCGGCGACGAGGTCGCCGTTCTCCCACAGGGCGACGTGCACGGCCCAGTCGGTCCGGCCGGCCTCGGCGAACTCGCGCGTGCCGTCGAGCGGGTCGATGATCCACACGCGCCGCGCGCCCAGCCGCGCCTTGTCGTCGATGCCCTCCTCGGAGAGGACGGCGTCGCTGGGGCGGAGCCGCCCCAGCGCGGAGAACAGGAACTCGTGCGACGTCCGGTCCCCCAGTGTGCGCAACACCTCGGGCTCGTCGAACCCGTGGCGCGCCCGGAGGCGGAGCAGCTGCTGGCCCGCCTCGGTCGCGAGATCGCGCGCCACTTCATGATCGTTTCGGATACTGCTCACCGGCCTCAGTATGCTCCCGCTCCACGGATCACCGCTGACCATGTCTTCCACAGGATCTGGACATCCAAGGTCAGCGACCAGTTTTCCACGTACCTCAGGTCCAGGCGGACGGACTCCTCCCACGAGAGGTCGGAGCGCCCGCTGACCTGCCACAGCCCTGTCATACCCGGTTTCACCACCAGCCGCCGCCGGACGTCGCGGCCGTAGCGCGCGACCTCGTCGGGCAGCGGCGGCCGGGGGCCCACCAACGACATCTCACCCCGGAGCACATTGATGAGCTGCGGAAGCTCGTCAAGAGAGTACCGGCGCAGCCATCCCCCGGCCGGGGTGATCCGGGGGTCGTCGCGCATCTTGAACAGCACACCACCGCGGTGGTCGTCCGCGGGGCGCAGCGCCGGCTTCAGCGCCTCCGCCCCGACCACCATGGTACGGAATTTGTACAGCTCGAACTCTGTTCCGTCCTTTCCCACCCGGGTCTGGCGGAAGAGCGCCGGGCCGCCGTCGCCGCCGCGGATCAGCAGCGTCAGCACCAGGAACAGCGGCGCGAGGACCAGCAGTGCCGTTCCCGCCGCCGTCCGGTCGACGAGCCCCTTCACCACCCGGCGCAGACCGGCGAGCTCCGGGTGCTCCACGTGCAGCAGCGGCAGCCCCGCCACCGCCCGGATCGTGGTCCGCGGGCCCGCCACGTCCAGCAGCGCCGGCGCCACGGTGAGGTCCGTTCCGCTCTTCTCCAGCCGCCAGGCCAGCCGGCGCAGCTCCACCCCGTCCATCTCCGGACAGGACAGCACCGCGACCGTGTCGGCCCCCGCCAGCGCGGCGGCCTCGGCCGCCCCCGCGAAATCGCCCAGCACCGGGCACCCGTCCACGCGCTCTCCGGCGGTGCTCCACTGGTGCGGCGGCAGGCACACCCCGATCACCCGCATCCCGTGGTACGGCTCCCCCCGGAACTGGCGGATCAGGTCGCGCGCGCTCTCGCGGTGGCCGACCACGACCACCCCGCTCATGCACTCCCCCAGGCCGCGGCGCCGGTGCAGCCGTTTACGCCAGGCGTAGCGCAGGGCCAGGCTGAGGACGGCCATCGCGGGCAGCGCGACGAGCACGTAGCCGCGCGCGACGTCGGTCTTGGTGGCGTAGGCGGAGACGGTGACCACGGCCATCAGGACCACGCCCGCGGCCGCCACCCGGCGGAACTCCTCGGTGCCCACGCCGATGAACCGGCGCCCGTAGCCGCCGGCCACCGCGATGAACAGGACCCACAGCGCGGGCAGCGCGGCGGAGAGCGCCAGGTAGGGAAGGATGTCGGTGGAGGCCGCTCCGTGGAACCGCGCCTCCAGGGCGAGCGGGCCCGCCGCGGCGGCGGCGCCGGCGTCGATCCCGATCAGGGTCCGGCCATAGGCCCGCACCCACTCCGGCGCACCGCCGACGCCGTTCCGGGCCCCGGGAACGGCCTCGCTCCCGGCCCCGGCCCTGCCCAAGACGGCCATGAACCCCCACCCATCGGCGCCCGGCCCCGCCTTCGGGGACCACCTCGGGGCGCCGCCGCCCGGAACCCGGGCATGACGGCACAAGGGCACGGCACAGCACGGCCTCGGCCAAAGGGGTCATGGAACGCGGAATGCGAACTGACGACGTCACAGTAACCAAAAGGATCGGTTTCGTCGCGTGACGTCACGGCCCGTAGCGAGAAAAAGCCCGACATTGCAGCGGGTTCGGGGGACGCACCCCTGTGAACCCCATCGAATCGGGCACGGAACCGAGCGAGGCGGGGAAGGCGGCGCCTTGAAGCGCCCCGCAGGCTGAGCGGGAAACACCGAGCGTGCCTGTGAGGGCGCGGCGTCGTCTGGACTGAGGAGCGGTGTGCGACCGAGGAACGAGGGAGTACACCGCGACGAGGGAAGGCGGCGCCTTGAAGCGCCCCGCAGGCTGAGCGGGAAGCGCTGCGCGCTACTGCGCTGTGTGGTAGATGTTCTGCGCCCGGTCCAGGCCGTCGGCGAGGACGGTCTCGACGGCGTCGGCGGCGCGCTCGATGTTGAGGTCCAGTTCCTTGCGCTCGACCGAGGAGAAGTCCTTGAGCACGAACGCCGCGGCGTCCATCCGGCCCGGCGGGCGCCCGATGCCCACGCGCACGCGCAGGTAATCGGGGACCGAGAGCGACTGGGTGATCGACCGCAGGCCGTTGTGGCCGCCGGCCCCGCCGCCGCGCTTGAGCCGCAGCGCGCCGTAGGGGATGTCCAGTTCGTCGTGGATCACCACGATGCGCTCCGGCGGCACCTTGTAGAACCCGGCCAGCCCGGCCACCGGCCCGCCCGACAGGTTCATGTAGGTGCGCGGCTTGGCCAGCACGACGGGGACGCCGTCGAACCGCGCCTCGGCGATCTCGGCCCGGGTCTTGTGCGCCTTCCAGCGCTCGCCGCGGCGCGCGGCCAGCGCCTCGACCACCATGAAACCGATGTTGTGTCGGTTGCCGGCATAGCCCGGCCCGGGGTTGCCCAGGCCCACCACGAGCCATCGCTGCGCGCCCTCGGCGGCCACGTCCTCGCTCCCGTCGTCAGCGGGCTCCGGCTCCGCGCCGGAACCGCCCGGAAACACGGATGCGCGGCCCCCCAGCCAGCGCTTCAGGAGACCACGCATCAGTGCACCGGATCCGTTCGTATCAGCGACCGGTTACTCTGCTTCCTCGGCGGGGGTTTCGGCGGCGGCCTCGGCGCCGGCCTCTTCCTCTTCGCCTTCAGCGGCCTCGGTGGTCTCTTCCTCGGCCTCGACGCGCGGGGCGGCGACGGTGAGGACGGTGGCCTCGGGGTCGGTCGTCAGGGAGGCGCCCGCCGGGAGCTTCAGTTCGCCGGCGGTGACCTGGCCGCCGATCTCCAGGCCCTCGATGCTGAACTCCACACCCTCGGGGATGTGGGTGGCCTCGGCCTCGACCTCGACCTGGATCAGCTCCTGGTTGAGGACGCCGCCCGAGGCGACGTCGCCGACGAGGTTCACCGGGATCTCCACGGTGACCTTCTCGCCCTTCTTCACCACGAGCAGGTCGACGTGCTCAAGGAAGCCCTTGATGGCGTCGCGCTGGACGCTCTTGGGCAGCGCGAGGTTGTCGGCGCCGCCGATGCCGTCGACACGCAGGAGCACGTTGGGGGTCTTCAGGGCCAGCATGAGGTCATGGCCCGGAAGGGTGATGTGGCGAGGCTCGGTGCCGTGGCCGTAGAGGACGGCCGGCACCTTACCCGCGCGGCGGGCGCGACGTGCGGCGCCCTTGCCGAATTCCGTGCGCGGCTCGGCAGCGATGCGTACCTCGGACACGACAAAACTCCTCGGGATCATCCCCGCAGGACGGGGAACACGACTTCTACGAAACGCTCCCGCATGGACGGGAAAAGCAACGGTGCGGAAACACCCGCGCAGGCGGGGAATACACGACCGCGCCGGGCCCGGGCCGTGCCCACCGCCTCGGGGGGAGGCGACGCCGGCACGCGATCCCGCGGACACGGGGACACCCGATCAAGTCTACTGGCTTCACCGACGACTCATGACATGCGCACGGGACGGGGAAGGCGGCGCCGGCCGCTCCCCCGCCCCGTGCGGGGGTCAGTGCTCGAAGAGGCTGGTGACCGAGCCGTCGCTGAAGACCTCGCTGATGGCGCGGGCCAGCAGGGGGGCGATGGACAGCTGCGTGAGCTTGTCGAAGTCGCGCTCCGCGGGGATGGGGAGGGAGTTGGTGATGACGACTTCGGAGATCCGGGAGTTCTGCAGCCGCTCGGCCGCCGGCCCGGAGAGCACCCCGTGCGTGGCCGCGGCGATCACCTTGTCGGCCCCCTGGTCGAACAGGGCGTCGGCGGCCTTCACGATCGTGCCGGCGGTGTCGATCATGTCGTCGACCAGGACGCATGTGCGGCCCTCGACGTCGCCGACGACCTCGTGCACCTTGACCTCGTTGGCGACGTCGGGGTCGCGCCTCTTGTGGATGATCGCCAGCGGCGCCCCGAGGCGGTCGGCCCACCGGTCGGCGGTCCGGACGCGCCCGGCGTCGGGGGAGACCACCGTGAACTGCTCGCCGGCGACCCGGGAGCGCACGTAGTCGGCCAGCAGCGGCAGCGCGAACAGGTGGTCCACCGGTCCGTCGAAGAACCCCTGGATCTGGTCGGTGTGCAGGTCGATCGCCATGAGGCGGTTGGCCCCGGCGGTGTGGAAGAGGTCGGTCATGAGCCGCGCGGAGATGGGCTCGCGGCCCCGGTGCTTCTTGTCCTGGCGGGCGTAGGCCAGGAACGGGGTCAGCACGGTGATGCGCTTGGCGGAGGCCCGCTTCAGCGCGTCGACCATGATGAGCTGCTCCATGACGGACTCGTTGATCGGGCTGGCGTGGCATTGCAGCACGAACGCGTCGCATCCGCGGACGGACTCCAGGTAGCGCACGAAGATCTCTCCGTTGGCGAAGTCCTGGAACCTCGTCGGCGCCACCTCGATCCCGAGCTGCTCGGCCACTTCCTTGGCCAGCTCCGGGTGGGTACGCCCGGAGAAGAGCATGAGCTTCTTCTGACCCGCGGCCTTCATGCCGGTCACTTTCAGATCCCCCACAGACACTGTCATTCGCCTTGCCGGCGCTGTCCGCCCCGGGAGGCCCGCTCGGCGGCCTCGGCCGCCGGGGTTCCGGGGCGCTTACGCTCGACCCATCCGTCGATGTTGCGCTGGCTCACCGCTGGGACCGCCAGCGCACCGGGTGGGACGTCTTCGCGGACCACGGTTCCGGCACCGGTGTAGGCGCCGTCGCCGACGTTCACGGGCGCGACGAACATGTTGTCGCTGCCGGTACGGGCGTGGTCTCCGATGGTGGTACGGCTCTTGGTGACACCGTCGTAGTTGACGAACACCGACGACGCGCCGATGTTGACCCCGACACCGATGTCGGCGTCGCCGACATAGGTCAGGTGGGGAACCTTGGTGGCCTCGCCGATGGTGGAGTTCTTCACCTCGACGAAGGTGCCGATCTTGACCCGCTCCCCTAGCACCGCGCCGGGACGCAGGTAGGCGTAGGGGCCGACCGTGGTGCCGGGGCCGATCTCGGCCTCCGTGGCGACCACGTGGCGCACGACGGCGTCGTCGCCCACCACGGTGTCGCGCAGCAGCGCGCCGGGGCCCACATGGGCGCCCTCGCCGATGGCGGTGCCGCCCTGGAGCTGGGTCTGCGGCTCGATGACGGCGTCGCGCCCGATCCGCACGCCGGCGTCGACCCAGGTGGTGGCCGGGTCGACCACGGTGACACCCTCGCGCATGTGCGCGGTGAGGAGCCGGTCGTTGAGCAGGCGGCGGGCCTCGGCGAGCTGCACGCGGTCGTTGACGCCCTGGATCTCGACCCAGTCGCGGGCGAGCGCGGCGTCGACGCGGTGGCCGTCGCCGCGCAGGATCGCCACGGCGTCGGTGATGTACTCCTCGCCCTTGGCGTTGTCGGTGGACAGCCGGTTGACGACGTCGGCGAGCAGGGCGCCGTCGAAGGCGTACATGCCGGAGTTGATCTCGTCGACCGCCAGCTGGTCCGGGGTGGCGTCGGCGTGCTCGACGATCTCGGTGAACGCGCCGGCGGCGTCGCGGACGACCCTGCCGTACCCGGCGGGATCGGGCACCCGGGCCGACAGCACCGTGACGGCGTTGCCGGCGGACTCGTGGGCGTCGATCAGCCCGGCCAGCGTCTCGCCGCGCAGCAGCGGGGTGTCGCCGTAGGTCAGGACGACGGTCCCCGACAGGGTGACGCCCTGGGACCGCAGTTCCTCGACCGCCATGCGCACGGCGTGGCCGGTGCCGTTCTGCCGGTCTTGGAGGGCCGTGGTGACGCCGGGAGCGGCGTCCTTGAGGTGCTGTGTCACCTGGTCGCGGCCGTGCCCGACCACGACGACGGTGCGTTCGGGGTCCGATTCGGACGCGGCGGCGAGGACGTGGCCCAGCATGCTGCGGCCGCAGATCTCGTGCAGGACCTTCGGACGCCTGGACTTCATTCGGGTGCCCTCGCCCGCTGCGAGGACGATGACGGCAGCCGGGCGGCTCACGCTCACGGGCGGAGACTCCTCATGTCGCTGGCGGATGACTGTACGCAAAGAAGGTTGTGTGCTCGCGTCGGCGCGCTGCGGGGCGCGGAACGGCACCGTGTGCGGCGCGGCGCAGGGCGCCGAGTGGACGCGCGGTCGCCGCCTCCCGGCGCCGACATGGGAAGGATACATGTGCCCATCCCGGACGGACGGCGCGGTCGTGCACGTGGCGGGGGTCGCCGTGGATATCGGGGAAAGCGCGGGGAAACCGGGCGCCGGACGGGCTGCCGCGGCACGGCGCGGCGGGCTGAGGGGGCCGCCGCGGGCCGTGGGGAAGGACACAGCGGGCGCTCGGGCGGGCGTGCCGGAGCGTGCGGGGCGGTGGGAGTGGAGCTCCCGGGCCAGGGCTCGAACCTGGACGAACTGAGTCAAAGTCAGCGATGCTGCCGATTACATCACCCGGGATGGGACGGTGGCCGGAGGTCGAGCGCGCCTTCGGCGCGGCCTCACGGGTCCTCGTTCCGTCGGTGGCAACGATAGCCCGTCCGGCGTGATTGGTCACCTCGATTGCCGCCGCGCCCGCCGGACGGGCGCGTCGCCGCCCGTCCGAGCGCCGCGGTCCGGCACCGGCGCCCCGGCTCCGGAACGGATACGCCCCGGCACTTGCCAAACCTACGAGAGCGTAGGTTACGGTTACGTAGGTAGCAGTTACGGCGACCGCCGGGCGGTCGGGTGGCGGAAGCGGGACCCCGCGCGTCCACACCCCTCCTGTCGCACGGCCGTCATGAACTAGGTGGGGATATGACCGCAGTACCCGAGACCGGGCTCGACGACGCGAGCAAGCGCACTCCCGAACCCGAGCTGGATCCCGAGGGCCGGGGCAAGGCGGAGCGCTACACCGTCTTCGCGTTCGTCTTCATCCCCCTCCTGGCGCTGGCCGCGGCCGTGCCGGTCGCCTGGGGCTGGGGCCTGACCATGACCGACGTCGCCATCGGTGTCGTCTTCTACCTCATCAGCGGCCTGGGCATCACGGTCGGCTACCACCGGCACTTCACCCACGGCTCCTTCAAGGCCAACCGCGGGCTGCGCATCGCGCTCGGCGTCGCCGGGAGCCTGGCCATCCAGGGCAGCGTCATCAAGTGGGTCGCCGACCACCGCCGCCACCACAAGTACGCCGACGCCGAAGGCGACCCCCACTCGCCCTGGCGCTTCGGCGACGACTGGCGCTCGGTCGCCAAGGGCCTCTACTACGCCCACATGGCCTGGCTCTACCTCGACGAGGAGAGGACCTCGCCCAAGCGGTTCGCCCCCGACCTGCTCAAGGACAAGGACATCCGCCTGGTCGACAAGCTGTTCGTCCCGCTGGTGGTCGTCAGCCTGGGCGGCCCCGCGCTCATCGGCGGTCTCGTCACGATGTCCTGGTGGGGCGCCCTCACCGCGTTCTTCTGGGCCGGGCTGGTCCGCGTCGCGCTGCTGCACCACGTCACGTGGTCCATCAACTCGATCTGCCACACCATCGGCGAGGAGAACTTCGAGGTCCGCGACCGGTCGCGCAACGTGTGGTGGCTCGCCATCCCCTCCTTCGGGGAGTCCTGGCACAACCTGCACCACGCCGACCCCACCTGCGCACGCCACGGTGTGCTCAAGGGCCAGATCGATATCTCCGCGCGCGTCATCTGGACGTTCGAGAAGCTGGGGTGGGCGACCAAGGTCCGCTGGCCCAACGCCGAGCGCCTCGAGGCCAAGCGCGTCAGCGCCTGAGGCCGGGTTCCGCGGGAAGCTACGAGACAGCGCCGTTCGAGCTACTAGGGTGAGTGGCCGTCATGGGAGCCGGAAGCGAGCAGAAGAGCCGGTCGCGTAGGAAGCGCATGACCGGCAAGGAGCGCCGGGAGCAGCTTCTCGACATCGGTCGGGAGCTCTTCGCCGAGCGCGGCTTCGATGCCGCCTCCGTCGAGGAGATCGCGGCTCGCGCCGGTGTCTCCAAGCCCGTCGTCTACGAGCATTTCGGCGGCAAAGAGGGCATCTACGCCGTCGTCGTGGACCGGGAGATGCAGAAGCTGCTGGGCATGGTCGGCGAGTCCCTGACCGCCGACCACGCCCGCGGCAAGATCGAGAACGCGGCGTCGGCCCTCCTCCAGTACGTGGAGGAGAGCAGCCAGGGGTTCCGCATCCTGGCGCGCGACTCCCACGCGGCGTCCGGAACGGGCAGCTTCGCCAGCCTGATCAGCGACATCGCGACCCAGGTCGAGCACATCCTCGCCGAGGAGTTCCGGGAGCGGGGCTATGACCCCAAGCTCGCCCCGCTCTACGCGCAGTCGCTGGTAGGGATGGTGGCGCTGACCGGCCAGTGGTGGCTGGAGGTCCGCAAGCCCAAGCGCGACGTCGTCGCCGCGCACCTGGTGAACCTGGCCTGGAACGGCCTGTCCAACCTGGAGTCACGGCCGCGGCTCGACAGCGCCCCGCCGCGCAGGCGCCGGGGCGAGTGACCGCTACCATCGGGACGGGAGAGCCCGTCCCGATGGGCACGGCGGGGCGAGAGCGCCGGCCCTCTGGGCACGGCGCGGCTATCTTGATATCAAGAGATAAACTGCCGGTATGCGCGACGAGGTTGACGGTCTGGTCGAGGCGTGGCGTACCGAGCGCCCGGACCTCGACGTCGAGCCACTCCAGGTCCTCAGCCGGGTCTCCCGGCTGGCCCGCCACCTCGACCGCGCCCGCCGCACGGTGTTCACCGACCACGACCTGGAGCCCTGGGAGTTCGACGTCCTGGCCGAACTCCGCCGGTCGGGCCCGCCCTACGAGCTGAGCCCCGGACGCCTGCTCCGCGCCACCCTGGTCACATCGGGCACCATGACCAACCGCATCGACCGCCTGGCGGCCGCCGGCCTCGTCCGCCGCCACCCCGACCCCGCCGACAAGCGCGGCGTCCTTGTGCGCCTGTCCAACGGGGGCAGGGAACGCGTCGACGCGGCACTGGCGGATCTCCTGACGTACGAGGAATCCCTCCTTTCGGGCGTTTCACCCGAAGACAGGCGTGTTCTGGCCCGACTCCTGCGGTCAATATTGTCCCCATTGGATGAATGGGATTGACCTAAATACCCGTCGACGGGGGATTCCCACGAAAGACCTTGGATCCGCCATCGTGGATTCATTTCCCCGATAGCTTCCACTCATGCCTTCTCAAGAGCATGAATGGCTCATTCAGCTGTTCCACAACAGGCCGACCCTTGCCCCGCTGCTGCTGAACGAGGCCGGAGCCCTCGTGCCCGAGTTCAGCGAAGCGCGTCTGGACTCTGCCGACCTGACCGACACCACTCCCACCGAGTACCGCGCAGACGCGGTCGTCACCCTTGTCAAGGATGACGAGGTGATGTCCGTGGTCGTCGAGGTCCAACGCGGCCGGGATCCGAACAAGCGCTGGAGCTGGCCTGTTTATCAGACCACCCTGCGCGCAAGAAAGCGCAGCCCCGTCGCGCTGCTGACCGTGTGCCCCGATGATGCCACCGCGGACTGGTGCCGGACTCCCATCCCCATGGGCCATCCGGGCTTCGTCTTCACTCCGTTGGTCGTCAGCCCGCGGAACATGCCTGTCCTCACTCAAGCGGAAGCCGACGAAGCACCGGAACTGGCGGCGCTGTCCGCCATGGCACACAGCTCCGACCAGCGTGTGGTCGAGGTCTTCTTCAACTCGCTGCGGAAGATCCCCCCAGAGCTCCAACAGAACTACACTGATTTCGTTCACGCGGCGCTGCCAGAGGCCGCTCGGAAGTACCTGGAGGAACTGATGGCGACCGGGACCTACACCTATCAGTCCGACTTCGCCAAGAAGTACTACGGCGCCGGCCATTCCGACGGCGAGGCGTTGGGCGAGGCCAAAAGCATCGTAGCCGTCCTCACCGAGCGCGGTATCGAGGTCCCCGAACCGGCGCGCGCCCGCATCATGGACTGCAAGGACACCTACCTTCTCGGCCTTTGGCTCCGGCAAGCCGTCATCGCCGGAAGCCTTGACGACCTGGACCTCGACCTCGAAAGCTGACCCTGTGGGTCCGGAGCGTCGCCCGGCCCCACAGGATGTGTCACTCCCCCAGTTGCTCCGCGGCCGCCAGCCAGGCCTCTTCCAGGTCCGCCTTCTCGGCCTGGAGGGTCTTCAGTTCCGCGTCCAGGTCGGCGAGGCGGGTGTAGTCGTCGGCGGCCTCGGCCATCAGGGTGTGGAGTTCGGTCTCGCGCGCGCCGATGCGGTCCATGCGGCGCTCCGTGCGCTGCATCTCCTTCTGGGCCGCGCGGCGCTCCGCCGCCGACACGGCCGGCGCGGCCGCCGCCGTCTGCGGGGTCCCCGCTCCGGCCGCGGCTTCGGCCCGCTCCGCCGACTCGCCCTTCACGGGCACGGTGCCGGTGTCGGCGGCCTCGGCCCTCCTGGCCAGGTACTCGTCGATACCGCCCGGCAGGAACACCAGCGACGTGTCGCCCATGAGCGCCAGCACGCGGTCGGTGATGCGCTCCAGGAAGTACCGGTCGTGGCTCACCAGCACCAGCGACCCCGGCCAGCCGTCGAGCAGGTCCTCCAGCTCGGTCAGCGTCTCGATGTCGAGGTCGTTGGTGGGCTCGTCGAGCAGGAGGACGTTCGGCTCGTCCATCAGCAGCCGCAGCAGCTGGAGGCGGCGCCGCTCACCGCCCGACAGGTCGCCGATCGGGGTCCACTGCCGCTCGCCGCGGAACCCGAAGCGCTCCAGCATCTGGCTGGCGGAGTACTCCTTGCGCCCGATGGTGACGTACTTGCGGACCTCCTCCACGGCCTCCAGGGGGCGCCGGTCGGCGGCCAGCTCGTCCAGGTTCTGCGACAGGTGCGCGAGGTTGACCGTCTTGCCGCGGCGGACCGACCCGCCGTCGGGCTCGCGCTCGCCGGAGAGGGCACGCAGCAGCGTGGTCTTGCCCGAGCCGTTGACACCGACCAGGCCGATCCGGTCGCCCGGGCCGAGCTGCCAGGTGACGCCGTCGACGAGCACCTGGCCGCCCGCCGTGAGCACCAGGTCCTTGACGTCGATCACGGTCTTGCCGAGGCGCGAGCTGGCGAACCGCACCAGCTCGACGGTGTCGCGCACCGGGGGCTCGTCGGCGATGAGCGAGTTGGCCGCCTCTATGCGGAACTTCGGCTTGGACGTCCGCGCGGGCGGGCCGCGCCGCAGCCAGGCGAGCTCCTTGCGCATCAGGTTCTGGCGGCGCTCCTCGGCGGCGGCGGCCAGCCGCTGCCGCTCGGCCTTGGCCAGCACGTAGGCGGCGTAACCGCCCTCGTAGCGCTCCACCCGGCCGTCGACGACCTCCCACGTGTGCGTGGTCACCGCGTCCAGGAACCACCGGTCGTGGGTGACGACCACCAGCGCCTCGCGGCGCCCGCGCACGTGCTCGGCGAGCCAGGCGATGGCCTCGATGTCGAGGTGGTTGGTCGGCTCGTCCAGGACGATGACGTCGTGGGTCTCGATGAGCAGCCGGGCGAGGGTGGCGCGGCGGCGCTCCCCGCCGGACAGGGCGTCCATCGGGGTGTCCAGGGTCCACCCGCTGAGCAGCCCGCGCAGGACGTCGCGGACGCGGGCGTCGCCGGCCCACTCGTGCTCGGCGCGCTCGCCGAGGACGAAGTCGCCCACGGTGTCCTCGGGGAAGGTGTCGCGCTGGTGCAGGAAGCCCACACGCAGGCCGCGGCCGTGGATCACCCGGCCGGAGTCGGGTTCGGTGAGGGCGGCGATCACGGAGACGAGGGTGGACTTGCCGCCGCCGTTGCGGCCCACCACCCCGATGCGGTCGCCCTCCTCCACGCCGAGCGAGACGCCGTCGAGCAGGACCAGGGGGCCGTAGGCGAGGCACACGTCCTGAAGGTTGATCAGATTCATCTTGAGTCCATTGTCGCCGCCCCGGAGGACGGAGCGGACCAACCGCGCCCCGAGGGACCCGGCAGGTGGCGCGGCCCCGTCCCCGCGGCGCCCCCTGCCGCGCCCCGGCCGCGGGGGCGCTCCGGACGCGCCCGGGACCGTCAGACCAGGAAGAACTCCCGGGCCGCCGCCGCGATGCCCGCCGTGTCCAGTCCGTGCGCGCGGTCGTGGTCGGCGGCGTCGCCGTAGGCGCGCAGCTCGTCCGCCCGGCCCACCCCGAGGGACCGCTGGCGGTGGCGGCGGTCGGCGAGCGCCGCGCCGACCTCGTGCGCCGAGGTGCCCTCCAGGTAGGGCTCGACCATGAGGACGTCGGCCTGCCCCGCCGCCGCGACCAGCCGGTTGAGCCCGGCGCGGTCGAAGGGCCGGACGGTGGCGGCGTAGGCCACCGTCACGTCCAGTCCCTCGGTGGCGGCGAGCACCCGGTCCAGCATCGGCCCGACCGCCACCACGACGCCGCTGGAGCGCGCCGATCCGGCGCGGACCGCCACCAGGCCCTGGCCGACGGGCCGCGCCGCCGCGTTGCCCCGCTCGGTCAGCCGCACGTAGACCCGGTCGTCGCCGCGGAAGGCGGTCTCCAGCAGGCGCGCCGCCTCGGTGGCGTGGCCGGGGACGTGCACAGTCCAGCCGGGGAGGGTGTCGAGGAGGGCGACGTCGCCGGGCGCCATGTGGGTGCGCCCGTAGCCGGCGCCGTCGTAGGAGGCGCCGCTGCTGACCAGGACGGCGCCCGCGTCCTGGTGTCCGAGGTCGAGCTTCACCTGCTCGAAGGGGCGTTCGATGAGGAAGGGCGCGA
The DNA here is from genome assembly GCF_042653925.1 of Nocardiopsis mangrovi. NCBI lineage: Bacteria > Bacillati > Actinomycetota > Actinomycetes > Streptosporangiales > Nocardiopsidaceae > Nocardiopsis > Nocardiopsis mangrovi. Next base: position 29,208 of record NZ_JBHSFQ010000006.1, on the reverse strand, counting down.
AGGTGTGCGCGATCGGGCGCATGCCCGTGAGCGCCAGCCCGCCGGCGACGCCGATGAGCAGCTGCTCGCGGATGCCGACGTTGACGACCCGGCCGGGGTGGCGGGCCGCGGCCTCGGCGAACCGGTCGGCCGAGATGTCGGCGAGCACGACGGCCAGGCGGGGGTCGGTGTCGAGCGCGGCGACGGTGGTCGCCGCGAAGGTGTCGCGCATCGGCTGGTCGACGACGTGCTGCTGCTCCGGTGCTGCGATGGTCATGGCCTTCATCCCTTCGGGTTCACGCGGGCGACGACGGCGAGGGGGCGGCCGTGGTGCGGCAGGGTCAGCGCCTCGTACAGCGCGGTGTGGTCGCGTCCGCTGACGGAGCGCGCGGCCCAGCCTTCGCGGGCGAACCGCTCGGTGATGCCGCCGGGCCAGCCGTGGGTGGCCGACCGGTTGTCGATGACGATGGTGGTGAGGCCGTCGAGGCCCAGGCGGCCGGCGACGGCGATGGCCTCGTGGTTGCTGCCTTCGTCGAGTTCGGCGTCGCCGACCAGTACGAACACGCGCGGTGTGGTGCGGCCCTGGGCGCGCAGGCCCAGGTGCGTGCCGACCGCGAGGCCGAGCCCGTGCCCGAGGGAGCCGCTGCCGATCTCGGCTCCGGGGACGAGGACCCGGTCGGGGTGGTGGCCCAGGGGGGAGTCGAACTCCGCCCAGCGGCGGAGCGTGCGGACGTCGATGAACCCCTTGGCGGCGAGGACGGCGTAGTAGGCGGCCGGGCCGTGTCCTTTGGACAGCAGGAAGCGGTCGCGGTCGGGGTGGTCGGCGGTCTCGGGGGTGATGTCGAGGACGCGGTCGTAGAGCACCCACAGCGCGTCGAGCGTCGACTCGGCCGCGGCCTGGTGCTTCTCGTCGCCGGTCATGAGCCCGATGAGCGCCGGCAGGTCTGCGTAACGGGTGAGCGTCGTCGTGGACATGCGCCCAGTCTCGGACTTCGAGTTAACTAGAGGTCAACCGCCCGATCCCGCCCGGACGCCCCGGAGGATGTGACGTGTCCCACTTGCCGATCCGCCTGAGCATCGGTCAGCTCGCCGAGCGCAGTGGCGTTCCGCCGACGACCCTGCGCTTCTACGAGGACCGCGGGCTGATCGCGGCCGAACGCACCTCGGGCAACCAGCGCCGCTACCACCGCAACACGCTGCGCCGGCTGGCGTTCATCTCCGCCGCCCAGCGGGTGGGGCTGACCCTCGGGCAGATCCACGGGGCGCTGCGCACGCTGCCCGACGGCCGCACGCCCACGGTGGCCGACTGGGCCCGGCTGTCGGAGCAGTGGCAGACCGAACTGGACACCCGCATCGACGCGCTCCAGCGGCTGCGCGACCGGCTCGCGGAGTGCATCGGGTGCGGCTGCCTGTCGTTGAAGTCGTGCACGCTGCAGAACCAGGACGACGTCTTGGCCGCGCAGGGGCCCGGCGCTCCGCTGCTCAAGCCCGCGCGCGAGGGCGGGGTGTGAGCGGACCGGGGCGCGGGGCCCGGGTCAGTCCTCCGCGGGGTCCACGACCCGCGCGCCGTCGGCGTGCCCCTGGGTGGTGACGGTGGCCGCGCACCGCCCCGAGGCGTCGAGGGCGGCGGCGATCTCTGCGGCCTCCGCTGCCGACGCGGCGAGGAACGCGCAGGTGGGCCCCGATCCCGAGACGATGGCCCCCAGCGCGCCGGCGGCGCGGCCGGCCGCCAGGACGCCGGCCAGGTCGGGGCGCAGGGACAGCGCGGCGCGTTCCAGGTCGTTGGAGAGCGCCGCGCCCAGGCGCGCGGCGTCGCCCGCGGCCAGCGCCGCCATCAGCTCCGGATCGCCGGCCGGCTCCGGGGCCCCGGGGCGCAGCCGGTCGTATTCGCCGAACACGTCCGGCGTGGACAGCCCGCCCTCGGCCAGGGCGAAGACCCAGTGGTAGCGCCCGGGGCTGTCGGCGGGGGTGAGCACCTCCCCGCGGCCGGTCCCCACGGCGGTCCCGCCCACGAGGGGGAAGGCGACGTCGCTGCCCAGTTCGGCGGCGAGCGCCAGGAGATCGCCGTCGGAGAGGCCCGCGGACCAGAATGTGTTGCATGCCACAAGCGCGCCGGCGGCGTCGGCGCTGCCGCCCGCCATCCCCCCGGCGACGGGGATCCGCTTGTGCAGGTGCAGTTCGACCGGGGTGGCGGACGCCGTCTCACGTGCCACGAGACGCGCGGCGCGCGCCGCCAGGTTGGTGGCGTCGAGCGGGACGCGGGCGAGATGCGGTCCGAGATCCCCCGAGACGCTCAGCCCGACGAGGGGGAGCTCTGCGCGCGGGCGCGGCTCACGAACGGTAACCTCGTCGAACAGCGCAACAGCGTGGAACACATTGACCAGATCGTGGTATCCATCTTCGCGCGCAGGCCCCACCGCCAGCTGAAGGTTCACCTTCGCGGGTACCCGTACGGTTATGGCGGTAGTAGCGGTCACGAGTCCTAGATCGTAAAGGAACCCCCACCCACGTGAGCCCACATCCCCGCAATGGGACGCTTGTGCGGTCCACACGTTTCACCCATGATGGTGGGCGTTCCGCAACGGATCACACCCCCCGCCGCACGCCGCGGCCGCCCCGAACAGGGCACTGTGGCCTGCACGGGTGGGTATCAGGGCACAATCCCCGCTACCTTGGGGGCCAGGCGGAGTTTGGACACCGTCGGGGAGGGTCGCTTGCCGTCGGATGGGCTCCCAAAGAACCTGGAACCGCTGGCCGCCGGAGATCCGGCGACCATCGGTCCCTACGTCGTGGCCGGGCGTCTGGGAAGTGGAGGGATGGGGACGGTCTACCTGGGCCGTACCCCTGAGAAGGATTCCCAGGTCGCGATCAAGGTGATCCGCCCTGAGCTGGCCTTCGACGAGGCCACCCGGGCGCGTTTCCACGACGAGATGGAGAACGCCCGCCGCGTGGCGTCGTTCTGCACCGCCAAGGTCCTCGACCACGGCACGTTCGAGAACCGCCCCTACATGGTCACCGAGTACATCGCGGGGACCGCTCTGGCCGAGCACATCGCCGAGCAGGGGCCGCTCGACTCCAGCACGCTGCACGGCTTCGCGCTGGGCGTGGCCGCGGCGCTCGCCGCGATCCACCGGGCGGGTCTCGTCCACCGCGACCTCAAGCCGGCCAATGTCCTGCTCTCGCTGTCGGGGCCGCGGGTCATCGACTTCGGCATCGCGCGTGCGATGAACACGATGACCAACCACACCCAGACCGGCATCGTCATGGGCAGCCCGGGCTGGATGGCGCCCGAGCAGCTGCTGGAGGAGAAGGTCACCACCGCGGCCGACATCTTCGCGTGGGGCTGCCTGGTGGCGTTCGCCGGCAACGGCGCGCACCCCTTCGGCAACGGCGACGCCATGACCCTGGGCAAGCGGGTGCTCTTCGCCGAGCCGCAGCTGGGCGACCTCGACAGCCCGCTGGACCGGCTCGTGGCCAAGGCGCTGGCCAAGGAGCCCGACCGCCGGCCCAAGGCCCAGGACCTCCTGCTGGAGCTGGCCGGCGGCGAGGACTCCAGCAGCGCCGGCAGTGACATCGTCAGCGCGCGGCTCACCCAGACCTGGCGGCCCAACAACCTGCCGCCGATGCCGCCCATGCCCCCGATGCCGGGGCCGCCGCACAACCCGCACCAGGCCATGCAGGGGGTCGGCCGGCCCGGCCCGCCGCCGCAGGGCCCGCACGGTCCCCCGCCGCACCCCTATCCCGCACCGCAGCACGCACCGATGCCGGCGAACATGAGCCAGCCGATGCAGCGGCCGGGGGGCGTCGCGCAGCGCCCGGTCCACCAGACCGGGCAGTTCCCGGTGGTGTCCCCGCAGCAGACCGGGCCGATCCCCCAGGTCCCCGGGCCGCAGGACATCCCGCCGTCGGCCACCCGGCCGCACTCCCAGCCCTATGTGCCGCCGGTCCCGCCGCCGCCGCACCGGCCCGTGCAGCCGGCCAAGCGGCGCATGCGGTGGGTCGCGATCACGGCCGTGATCGCCGCGGTGCTCGTCCTGCTGCTGTTCACCGTGCTGACCCTGCTGGGCCTGAACCAGCTGAACTGGCCCGGGTGGGCCGGCGCGGCGCCCGATGACACCGCCGGGGCCGGGCAGCAGGAGGAGCCCGGCGACGGGAGCGACCCCTCCGCGGCGCCCAGCGCCGGGGAGTCCGACGGGGCGGCCGCACCCAACAGCGCCAGCGACGGCCGCCTGGAGTTCAACGTGCGCGAATACGAGTGCACGCTGGACGTCGAGGGCCGTTCCCGGCCGACGGGCGGCACCGGCACCTACTGCATCTTCGCGGTCAGCGTGCGCAACACCACGGGCGACTCGATCGAAGTGCAGGCCGACTGGCAGCGCCTGAGGGGCTCCGGCCAGGTCTACTTCGCCCAGACACCCCTGGGCGGCGAGGCTTCGGAGTCACTGTGGCGCCCCATCGAAGGCGGCGAGATGGCCGAAGGCACGCTGACCTTCCTCGTCGTCGACAGCGAGGACGCGGACTCCGGCGAGCTCATGCTGACCAGCCGCGAACAGGGCGACCCCGCCATGATCCAGGTCTCCGACGTCGACAAGACGAGCTGACCTCCCCGGAACCGCGCCCCGGCCCCGCCCTCCTGCCGCGGGCGGGCCGCCCGTTCAGCGCTTCTGTTCGGCGATCCGGGCGAACGCCGTGATGTCGAGCGCCTCACCGCGGGTGGCGGGGTCGATCCCGGCGGCGCGCAGATGGGACTCGGCGGCGGCCGGCGAGCCCGCCCAGCCGGCGAGGGCGGCCCGGAGGGTCTTGCGGCGCTGCGCGAACGCGGCGTCGACGACGGCGAACACCTCGGCGCGCGATGCGGTCGCGCTGGGTTCCGGGCGCCGGCGCAGCTCCACGAGACCGGAATCCACGTTGGGTGCGGGCCAGAAGACGTTGCGGCCGACCGAGCCGGCGCGCCGCACGTCCGCGTACCAGGCGGCTTTGGCCGACGGCACCCCGTAGATGCGCCCGCCCGGGCGGGCGGCGAGGCGGTCGGCGACCTCGGCCTGCACCATGACCAGGCCGCGTTCCAGCGCGGGCAGCAGCTCCAGCAGGTGCAGCACGACCGGAACCGCGACGTTGTAGGGGAGGTTGGCCACGAGCGCGGTGGGCGGCGGCCCCGGCAGCTCGGTGATGCGCATGGCGTCGGCGGTGACGACCGCCAGCCGGCCGGCGAGGGCGGGGGCGTGCTCGGCGACCGTTGCGGGCAGCGCCCCGGCGAGCCGGGGGTCGATCTCGACGGCGGTGACCCGGCGCACGTGCGGGAGCAGCGCGAGGGTGAGCGACCCGAGGCCGGGCCCCACCTCCAGCACGACGTCGTCGGCGCCCACTCCGGCGACGCGGACGATGCGGCGGACCGTGCCGGCGTCGGTCACGAAGTTCTGGCCGAGGGTCTTGGTCGGCCGGACGCCGAGCCGTTCGGCGAGGCGGCGCACATCGGCCGGGGTCAGCAGCCGCGCGGGTTCGGAGGCCGGGGAGCCGGTGGGATCAGATTGGGTCACCCGCACATTTTGCCAGGCAGACAAGGGCCCCCGGCCCGACCGCACGACCGCCCGCCCCGGACGGTCGCCGCCGGGCCCGCCCACCGGACACGACCGGCACCGGAGGTGCGTCCCGCCGAGCCGCGTGGCGCCCACTGGGGCACAGGACAGGGGAGACACCCCGAAGGCGGCCGGACCATGCGGGCCCGGCCGGGACATGCGGGCACCGCCGCCTCACACCGCCGCCCGACCGGAGGCGGCGGTGCGGAGTCGCCGTCCCCCGGAGCGACCGTCCCGCACGAACACCCGCCGGGCGCGGTCGGACCGGATGGCGGTCACCGGGCCGTGCGGCGACGGCGAGGACCCTCGCGCCACCAGGACGGACCACCCCCTGACCGGACCCCTCGGAGCCCTCCGGCCGACACCGGAACCGGACCGTACCCACACCGCTCCCATCCGCACCGGAACCGCCCCCGGGCGCCCGGAAGACGGACCAGGCCGGGGCGGTGGACGTGTCCGCCCGTAGGCCGCGCCTGGGGGGCGAGAGGGGGGACCGGTGCCGTCTTCAGGGGCCGGTGCCCGTCTGCTCTACGACGTGAAGCGGGGGTGGACGGGGCGTCGCCGCCCCGCCCACCCCCGCTGCCTCCCGGGTCCTCGCCGTCTCGCCGGGCCAGCCGACCCTGCCGATCCCGCCCGCCGGCCGCTCCGGCGGTCCGGACCCGCGGTCGGCTCAGTCGAAGAGGTGGACGCCGCACTCCGGCCACTGGCTCTGGTAGTTGCCGCCGACCATGTCGTAGAGCTTCTGGGCGCGCATGGTCTGCTCGTCGGCGCTGGCCTCGGCGGGCGAGCCGGAGCCGCCGGCCGACTGCCAGGTGGCCATGGAGAACTGGTAGAGGCCGTAGTAGCCGCCGGCGCTGTTGACCGCCGTCGGGTCGCCGCCGGACTCGCACTCCGCGAGCGCCGCCCAGTTGAGGCCCGCGGCCGATCCGCTGGCCGCCTCCTCTTCCTCCTTCGTGCCGATCTCGGTGATGCCGTCGACGGGCTCCTTGATGACCTCTTCCTTCAGGACGTACTCGGTCTCCTCGCCCTCGCGCAGGACCGTGGCCGTGGTGACCTCCTGGACGCCGTCCTCGGGCTCCTGGACGACGTTCTCCTCGCCCTTCGCCAGATCGGGGTTCTCGCGCTCCTCGGTCTCGGCCTCGATCGGCACCTCCTCGGTCTTGGGCTCGGACAGCAGCTCCATGACGTCGATGACCATGCCGTCGGTCGGCTCGGTGTCGAGCTCGGGCTCGACGACGTCGTGCTCGCCGGGCGTGATGCCGTTGTCGGCGAGGACCTGCTCGACGGTGTCGGCGGTGGTGTCGGCCTCCATGCGCACGCGGTCGCGCAGGATGACCACGCGCAGCGCGCTGGCCGCCTCGACCGTCAGCCCGTTCTCCGGGACGGCCTCGTCGCGGTCGACGGACAGCTCCAGCGCCTCGCCGCCCATGCCGAGCTGGTCAAGGCCCTCGCCGACCGTCAGCGCGGTCACCCAGTGGGTCTCGGGCTCGCCGTCGATCTCCAGGGTCAGTTCGCGGGCGGTACGCACCAGCACACTGCCGCCCCGGGCGACCTCGGCGTCGGCGTCGGGGGCGACCGCGTCGTGCTCGCCCAGGGTGACGCCCGCGGAGTCGAGGACGTCCTGCACGGTCGCCCCGAACGTGTGCACGGTCTGCTGCTCGCCGTTGATGTCGAGCGTGACCCGCTGGTCCATGGCGAAGGCGGTGCCCCCGCCGCCGACGATCACCACGGCCGCCGCGGCGGCCCCGATCACCACGGCGCGGGAGCGGAGGACGGGCGGCAGCCACGAGTTGCGCGGGCGCCGGCCACGCCGCGGTGCGGGCCCCCTCCCGGCCGCCGCGGCCGCGGCGGGTCCAGGGGGTCCGGCGGGCCCGTCCGGCCCGGGGGGTGCGGGGGCCGCTGGAGCGTCCTGCCGCGGCGCACCTCGGCCGCCGCCGTGCGCGCCTCGGTGCGAACCACGGGAACCTGACGGGGACTTGCGCACGATTGCCTCGACCTTCGCGATGCGGATGAGGAAGATGGGGGCGGGCCGGATGCCGGCGGCCGCAGGGGGAACCGCGGCGGCGGGCGGCGGGGGAAGTTGCCGCGCCGAACACGGGGATGTTCCGGAAAATATCACGCCGCCCCGGCCTCCGCTTTCGGATCGACCGAATCTCCCGAATTCGGCGGACGAACACGCGCTGTACGCGGCCGCGGCGCGGCCTGCCGCGTGCCGTGGCCCCGGTGGGGTCGGTCGGCGCGCGCCGTACGTTCAGTGCGGCCCGCCCGCGCGTGGCGGTTCCTCCCCCGCCGCCCCCAGAATGGCAGCGCATCACGTTCGGCTTTCTCGCTTTTCGATCCTGGAGGTTGCGCCCATGGGGCCGCTCAACGGAATCCGGGTCGTGGAGTTCACCGGGATCGGTCCGGGGCCCATGGCCGCCATGCTCCTCGCCGACCTCGGCGCGAGCGTCATCCGGGTGGACCGCCCCCAGGCGGTCGAGGCCGCGGCCGCCGGAGGACACCGCCCGCACATGACCGCGGGCCGCCCCGCCATCGGCATCGACCTCAAGTCCGGCGACGGAGCGGCCGCCGCGCGCCGCCTCATAGCGGCGGCCGACGTCCTGCTGGAGGGCTTCCGGCCCGGCGTGATGGAGCGCCTGGGCCTCGGCCCCGATGACCTCTGCGCCGACCACCCCCGACTGGTCTACGCGCGGGTGACGGGCTGGGGGCAGGACGGCCCGCTCGCGCGTGCCGCCGGCCACGACATGAACTACATCTCGCTCAACGGCTCCCTGCACAGCATCGGGCGCGCGGGCGGCCCCCCACTGCCACCGGTCAACCTGCTCGGCGACTTCGGCGGCGGCACCATGTTCGCCGTCACCGGAATCCTCAGCGCCCTCGTGGAGCGGCAGTCCTCGGGGCGGGGGCAGGTGGTGGACGCGGCGATGGTCGACGGCAGCGCCCTGCTGATGTCGATGGTCTACGAGGACCGCCGGCGCGGCGCCTGGTCCGACGAGCGCGGCACCAACTACCTCGACACCGGGGCGCCCTGGTACGACGTCTACGAGTGCGCCGACGGCCGGCACGTCTCCGTCGGCTGCATCGAGCCGCAGTTCTACGCGGCCTTCCTCGACGGCCTCGGGCTGAGCGGCGCCGACCTGCCCGGCCAGTGGGACCGGCCGCGGTGGCCGGAGCTGCGCGCCCGCTTCTCTGAGGTGCTGCGCACGCGTACCCGCGACGCGTGGGCCGCGGTGTTCGAGGGCACCGACGCCTGCGTGCAGCCGGTGCTGTCGATGCCCGAAGCCGCCGAGCACCCCCACGTCAAAGCGCGCGGGTCGGTGGTGCGCACGGGCGACCGGCTCTACCCGGGTGCGGCGCCGCGGTTCGGCCGCACCCCCGGGTCCGTCACCCGCGACCCCGGCTTCCCCGAGCCCGCGCTCGCCGACACCCTGGCGGAATGGGGGGTGGAGGGCGTCTGACCGGCCCGCTGCCGCCCCGGGGGCCGCACGCGGCGCCCCGGGGGCCGGGCCGGTCCGTTGGCGGCCACCGCCTCGGCGCGGACCGCCGACGCGCTCGCTTCCGCGCCGCACACGCGGCGGTCCGGTCAGTCCAGGCCGAAGGCCCGGCGCGCGTTGGCCGCCACCGACTCCGCGAGGGTGTCCTCGTCCATCCCCTTGGCCTCGGCGAGCGCCCGCAGGGTGTGCGGGATGAGGTAGGGGGCGTTGGGCCGGCCGCGGTAGGGCTTGGGGGTGAGGAACGGGGCGTCGGTCTCGACCAGGATCAGATCGGCCGGCGCCGCCGCGGCGGCGTCGCGGAGCGCTTGGGCGCTGGCGAAGGTCACGTTGCCGGCGAAGCTCATGGTGTAGCCGCGGTCGGCGCACACCCGGGCCATGGCGGCGTCGCCGGAGAAGCAGTGGAACACCACCGCGTCCGGCGCGCCCTCCTCCTTCAGGATGCGCAGGACGTCGTCGTGCGCGTCGCGGTCGTGGATCATCAGCGCGCGCCCGTGGCGCTTGGCGATGTCGATGTGCCGGCGGAACGACTCCTGCTGGGCGGCCACGCCCTCGCCGCCGGTCCGGAAGTAGTCGAGCCCGGTCTCACCGATGGCGCGCACCTGGGGCAGCGCGGCGAGCCGGTCGATCTCCTCGAGCGCGGCCTCCAGGCCGGCCGCCCCGGCCGCGGGGCGCACCTTCCCGGCCCAATCGGTGTCGTCGACCTCGACACCCTCGGCGCCGTCGCCGTGCACGATACGGGGCGCCTCGTTGGGGTGCAGTGCCACCGCGGCCCACACCGCGGCGTGCTCCCCCGCGACCTCCGCGGCCCAGCGCGACGACGACTCGTCGACCCCGACCTGGATGAGCGGCGTGACCCCCACCGCTTCGGCGGCGGCGATGATCTCCGCGGTCCCAGGCGCCTGCATGTCCATGTGGGTGTGACTGTCGGCCACCGCGACCCGCAGCGGTTCAGGGGGCGGCGGCGGAGTCTGGGCGTTCCGGTTGCGCACCGCCTGGCCGCTTCGCTTGCCCATTGTCGTCTCCAGCACGTCTCGAACTCGGATGGGACAGGCCGCCGGACGCGGACGGCTGCGCGGGCCGCCGTGGGCGGCCCGCGCAGCCGTCTCTGCGCCGCGTGTCAGCCCGCCGCGGCCTCTTCCAGCCGCGCCAGCTCCTCGTCGACGATCGACGGGTCGAGCTTGGCGAACAGCGGGGTGGGCGCGGACAGCGGGGTGCCCGGGCGGATCGGCACGGACTCCCACACCGCCGCGTTGCCGGCGTAGTCGCCGGTGATGACCGGGTAGGAGGTGGGGGTCCCCGCGCCGCCGATGGTGTCGGCGCCCTCGTCGATCCGCGGCATGCCGGTCCACACCCCGGTGCCGCCGAGCATGGCGTACACCTTGTTGGCGGACTCCGGCAGGAACGGCGTGAGCAGCGTGTTGGCGTCGCTGACGAGCTGGAGCGCCACGTGCAGGACGGTCGCCATCCGCTCGGGGTCGGTCTTCTTCAGCGCCCAGGGTGCCTGGTCGGAGATGTACTTGTTGGCCTCGGCGACCGTGCGCATGGCCTCCTGGAGCCCCGCCTTGAACTTCGAGGCGTCCAGGTGCGCCCCCACCGTGGCGAACGCGGCGGCGGAGCCGGCGAGCACCCGCCGGTCGTCGTCGGTCAGCTCTCCGGCCTCGGGGATCGCGCCCAGGTTCTTGGCGGCCATGGAGATGGAGCGGTTGACCAGGTTGCCCCAGGCCGCCACGAGCTCGTCGTTGTTGCGGCGGACGAACTCCGCCCAGGTGAAGTCGGTGTCCTGGGTCTCGGGGCCGGCCGCGATGATGTAGTAGCGCAGCGCGTCGGCGGAGTAGCGCTCCAGGAAGTCGCGGACGTAGATCACGACGCGGCGCGAGGAGGAGAACTTCCGCCCCTCCATGGTGAGGAACTCGCTGGAGACCACCTCGGTGGGCAGGTTCAGCACCCCGAGGGAGCCGGGGTCGCCGCCGCGGTCGCCCGCGCCGTTGTAGCCCATCAGCATGGCGGGCCAGATCTCGGCGTGGAAGACGATGTTGTCCTTGCCCATGAAGTAGTAGGACTCGGCTTCGTCGTGCTGCCACCAGCGGCGCCACGCGTCGGGGTCGCCGGTGCGCTCGGCCCATTCGATGGCCGCCGACAGGTAGCCGATGACCGCGTCGAACCAGACGTAGAGGCGCTTGTTGGGCTGCTCGCTCCAGACGTCGAGCGGAATGGGCACGCCCCAGTCGAGGTCGCGGCTGATGGCGCGCGGCTGGAGGTCGTCGAGCAGGTTCAGCGAGAACTTCAGGACGTTGGGCCGCCAGTCGCCGGCCTTCGACCGCAGGTACTCGCCCAGGACCTCGGTGAAGGCGGGCAGGTCGAGCATGAAGTGCTCGGTGTCGACGAAATCGGGGGTCTCGCCGTTGACCTTCGACACCGGGTCGATGAGGTCGATCGGGTCGAGCTGGTTGCCGCAGTTGTCGCACTGGTCGCCCCGTGCGCCGCTGTAGCCGCAGATGGGGCAGGTGCCCTCGATGTAGCGGTCGGGCAGCGTGCGTCCGGTGGACGGCGACACCGCGCCCTTGGTGGTGTGGGTGAAGATGTAGTTGTTGTCGTAGAGCCCGGTGAACAGCTCCTGCACGACGTCGTAGTGGTTGCCGGTGGTGGTGCGGGTGAACAGGTCGTAGGACAGGCCCAGCGCCACCAGGTCCTCGACGATGATCCGGTTGTAGCGGTCGGCCAGCTCGCGGGCCGTGACGCCCTCCTGGTCGGCCAGCACCTGGATCGGGGTGCCGTGCTCGTCGGTGCCGCTGACCATCAGCACGTGGTTGCCGGACATCCGCTGGAAGCGCGAGAAGACGTCGGAGGGGACTCCGAACCCGGATACGTGCCCAATGTGGCGCGGCCCGTTGGTGTAGGGCCAGGCCACCGCGGTCAGGATATGGCGTTTCGACGACATGCCCCCAGCCTAAAGCCGACCGCACCCCCCGTTGCACGCTTTCCGGCGCGGCGGCGGGCCCGCCGCCGCGGGCGGGTGCGCCCGCGCGCCGCGCCCCGCGGTCGGGGACGCGCCAAAACAGGGGAAGACGGCTTTACCGCGCGTCGGTAGGGTGTGCCCGGGACGCGTTCGGGCGCGCCCCCGGCCCGCCGGGGCCGACACCCCGGGCCCTCATCGGAGGCTGCGGACGAAGGCGGTGGTCACCATGGTCCCCCGTGTGCTGTCCGCTGTCCTCACCGCCCTCCTGCTGATCTTCGGCGCCCCGTTGTCGCCGGCGCCCCCGGAACCGGACCACGGCGATGCCTCCTACGCCATCGCGCTGGCGGGCCCCGGTCCGCACGCGGTCGCCCATCCCACGCGCGACGCCGGCACGGCCGGGCTCTCGCTGCCCTCCACGAGCGGCGACCACCGCCCGCTGGCGCTGCGCGACATCGCCGTGGGCCACCCGGCGGCGGGAGCGCTCCTGCCCGATCTCGGCGGCCCCTGGGCGCTGGCCCCGCTGCCGGAGTCCGCCGCCCCGCCGGACCTCCCGGAATCCTTCCGGCTGCCCCTGGGCCGGGCGCCGCCTCTCACCGCGGGCATCTGACACCACCCCGGCACACCCGTGCCATCCCCGCAGGAATCGTTTCGTGAGAGGTTCGGTCAATTGTCCAATCAGTCGGGAGCTGGACCGCGCTGGCTGCGCGGCATCATCTCCCTGATCATCGTGGTCGCCGCATTCGGCGCCGCATGGTTCGTACCGCCGCACCTGGGGCTCGACCTCAGCGGCGGCACCCAGATCGTCCTGGAGACCCAGGAAGGCGATGACGGCACCCCGGCCAACGCCGAGAACACCGACCAGGTCATCGAGGTGCTGCGCCAGCGCATCGACAGCCTGGGCGTGAGCGAGGCGACCATGTCGCGCTCGGGGGCCGACCGCATCATCGTCGAGCTGCCGGGCGTCCAAGACCCCACCGAGGCGGCCGAGATCCTCGGCCAGACCGCGCAGCTCACCTTCCACCCCGTCCTCGGCGTGCAGCCGGGGCAGGGCAGCGGGGTGCAGGCGCCGCCGATGCCCGGCGACAGCGCCAACGCGCCCGCCGACGCCTCCGGCGGCGGCACCGGTACCGCCGACGAGTCGCGCGCACCCGCCGACGGTGCCGACAGCGGCGGCGACGGCGGCGGCGAATCCGGCGGGTCGGACGTGCCCTCGGACGAAGAGCTCCAGCAGATGCTCCAGGGCCAGCAGCCCGGAGGGGGCGGCCAGCCCGCCGAGAACCCCGACGACGTCGAGCTGACGCTGCCCGACGAGGAGGGCAACCAGCTCCAGCTGGGCGCCGCCACCATCCAGGGCGACCAGGTCTCCAGCGCCGACGCGGTGCTCGACCAGACCACCAACACCCAGTGGCAGGTCAACGTCAACTTCCGCGGCGAGGGGCGCGACAACTGGGCCCAACTCACCGGTCAGGCCGCCTGCAACCAGCCCGGCGACCCGACCCGGCGCATCGCCATCGTCCTGGACGACCAGATCATCTCCTCGCCGGAGGTCAACCAGGACACCGCCTGCGACGTCGGCCAGACCGGCGGCCAGACCACGATCACCAGCCAGACCTTCGACCAGGAGAGCTCCGGGGAGCTGGCGGTCCTGATCGAGGGCGGCTCGCTGCCGCTGCCCGTCCAGGAGATCCAGCGCCAGACGGTCGGCCCGACGCTGGGTGAGGACGCGATCCAGGCCAGCTTCATCGCCGGCGCGGTCGGCATCCTGCTGACCGGCCTCTACATCTGCGTCGCCTACCGCCTGGTCGGCTTCCTGGCGTCGGTGGCCCTGGCGTGCTACACGCTGATCGCCTACGCGTCGCTGGTGGCCCTGGGGGCCACGCTCACCCTGCCCGGCCTGGCCGGGTTCGTGCTCGCGATCGGCATGGCGATCGACGCCAACGTGCTGATCTTCGAACGGGCCAGGGAGGAGTACCAGCACCAGGAGAAGGTCTACGCGGCCAACAAGTCGGCGGGTCTGGTCGACGCCACCGAGGCCGAGTCCGCGCAGGCCGAGGCGGGTGTGCTGTCGCGGCGCCGCCGCCGGGCCATTCCGCCCAACCTCCAGAAGGCGTTCGTCACGGGGTCGCAGAAGGCGTGGAGCGCCGTCATCGACACCAACATCACGACGCTCATCGCCGCGGCGCTGCTGTTCTTCTTCGCCTCCGGCAACGTCCAGGGCTTCGGTGTGACGCTGGGGCTGGGCACGCTGGCCTCCATGGTCTCCGCGCTGGTCATCGCGCGCGTGTTCGTGGAGTGGGCGGTGCGCCGCAAGGTCGTCCGCAACCGCCCCGCGATCTCGGGCATCTCCAAGATCAGCTCGGTGCGCGCCTGGCTGATCAAGCGCGACCCCGACCTGATGAAGAACGGCAAGCTGTGGCTGGGGATCGCCGGCGCGATCATCGCCGTGGCCATCGTCGGCATGATCGTGCGCCCGCCGAACTTCGGCGTGGAGTTCACCGGCGGCCGGGTCATGGACTTCACCACGCAGGAGTCCATCAGCGTCACCGACGCGCGCCAGGCGGTCGAGGACGCCGGGTTCGGCACAGCGGTCGTCCAGGAGTCCGGCGACGGCGGCATCTCCGTGCGCACGGGCCCGATCAGCGACGCCGAGGCCGAGGAGATCCAGCTCGCCCTGGACGACCGGACGGGCGGCGCCGAGCGCGTCTCCGACGAGCTGATCGGCCCGAGCATGGGCGACGAGCTGCGCAACCGGGCGCTCATCGCCCTGGCGGCGGCGCTGGCGCTGCAGATGGTCTACCTCGCCTGGCGGTTCCGCTGGTCCTTCGGCCTGTCGACGATCGCGGCGCTGGCGTTCGACCTGGTCGTCGTCATCGGCCTGTTCTGCTGGCTGGGCAAGCCGATCGACGGCGTCTTCCTCGCGGCACTGCTGAGTGTGGTGGGCTTCTCGGTGAACGACTCCGTGGTGGTGTTCGACCGGGTCCGCGACGAATGGGCGAACGATCCGAAGTCGAAGTTCCCCAGGATCACCAACTCGGCGATCCTGCACACCCTGCCGCGAACCGTGAACACCACCGTCGGCGGGCTCTTCATCCTGGCCACGCTCGCGATCTTCGGCGGGTCGTCGCTGACCGACTTCTCCATCGCGATGCTCGTGGGCCTGGTCTCCGGCATGCTGTCGACGATCTTCGTCGGCTCGCCGCTGGCGATCTGGTTGCAGAAGTGGGACAAGACGGCCCCGCCGCACGTGATCAAGGAGAAGAAGACCAAGCAGCGCAAGGAGCAGCGCACCGTCCGGGAGCAGACGGACGGCGCGGTGGTCTGACCCCCACCGGGCGCCCGGCAGCGCCCCGGTGTGGACCCGGTGCCCCCGGCGGATCCGTCCGCCGGGGGCACCCGTCGTTGCGGGCGCCCCATGGAGGGGAGGGACGCGCGGGCGTGCGCTCAGCGGTGCACGGCGTCGTAGACCTCGCGCTTGGGAACCCCGAGTTCCCGGGCGACCTCCACGACGGCCTGCTTGCGGGGCACCCCCGCTGTCTCGCGGTCGGCGACCGCGGCCGCGAGGTCGGCGGGCTCGCGGCTCACCGCGGCGGGCGCGGCCCCGGCGACCACGACGGTGATCTCGCCGCGCACCTCGCCGCGCGCCCACTCGGCGAGGTCGGCGAGCGGCCCGCGCCGCACCTCCTCGTAGGTCTTGGTGAGTTCGCGGCAGACGGCGGCCCGCCGATCGGGGCCGAACGCCTCGGCCATGGCCGCCAGCGTGGCGGCCAGGCGGTGCGGGCTCTCGAAGAACACCATCGTGCGCCGCTCGCCGGCGAGGTCGGCGAAGCGGCCGGCGAGCCCCTTGCGCGGGGGGAAGCCCTCGAAGCAGAAGCGGTCCGTGGGCAGCCCCGAGAGGACGAGGGCCGTGGTGACCGCGGTCGGACCGGGCACCGCCGTCACCCGCACCCCGGCCTCGGCCGCGGCGCTGACCAGGCGGTACCCGGGGTCCGACACCCCCGGCATGCCGGCGTCGGTCACGACCAGGACGTCGTGCCCCGCCAGCAGGTCGCCGAGCAGTTCCCGGGCCCGGCGGGTCTCGTTGGCGTCGTGATAGGACACGATCCGGGCCCCGGACTCGCCGCCGAGCCGGATGCCGACGCGGGCGGCGAACTGGCGCAGTCTCCGGGTATCCTCTGCCGCGATGATCCCCGCGCGGCCGAGTGCGTCGAGCAGCCGCGGGGGCGCGTCGTCGCGATGCCCGATGGGCAGCCCCGCGAGCGTGAGCGTCCCGGATCCGCCGGACTCCGTGGCTGCTGCCGTCACTTTCCACCCGTTCTCTAGACGCTACGGTGGGCTGTACCCCGCGCGCGGCCGACGGCCCGGCGCACCACCCATCTCCGACCAACTCTAAGAGCCGAGATGACGACCACCGCACTCCCCGCCGCCTCAGAACACCTCCCGACCACGTCGGCGTCCGTCCGCGACCGCCTGGTCCCGCCCATGCCGGGCCCGGCCTGGGCCGGCTGGCTCGGCGCGGTGCTCGTGGCCGCCTTCGCGGGCGTGCTGCGGTTCATCCGGCTCGGCAGCCCGCCGGAGATCTACTTCGACGAGACGTACTACGCCAAGAACGCGCTGTCGATCTGGGTCTACGGCTACGAGCACGAGACGGCCGAGAACGCCGACTCCATGCTCGCCAACGGCAACGACGGCATCTTCACCGGGGGCGCCGACTTCGTGGTGCACCCGCCGGTGAGCAAGTGGCTCATCGCGCTCGGCGACTGGGCGTGGGGGGTGCTGCCGTTCGGCGAGGCCGTGAGCGCGACCGGGTGGCGGCTGGCCGCGGCCGTGTTCGGCACCCTGTCGGTGCTGCTGCTGGTGCGCATCGCCACGCGGATGACCCGGTCGTGGCTGCTGGGCAGCACGGCGGGGCTCATCATGGCGCTGGACGGCCTGCACTTCACGCTGAGCCGCATCGCGATGGTCGACGTCTTCCTGATGTTCTTCATCCTCGCCGGGTTCGGCTGCCTGGTGATCGACCGCGACCGGGCCCGGGCCCGGCTCGCGGGGCTCACCGAGAGCGGGGCGATGGCAGCGGGCTGGCTCGGGGTGCGCTGGTGGCGCGTCGCGGCCGGGGTGTTCCTGGGCCTGGCGGTGGGGACCAAGTGGTCGGCGCTGTTCTACCTGGCGGCGTTCGGCCTGCTGACGGTCGCCTGGGACTACGGCGCGCGGCGCAGCGCGGGGCAGCGCAGGGTGGCGCTCCGCTGGCTGGGCTACGACGCCGTCCCGGCGTTCTTCCAGACGGTGGGCGTGGCCGCGGTCACCTACCTGGCCACATGGACGGGCTGGTTCGCCACCTCGGGCGGCTACGACCGCCAGTGGGGCGCGCAGAACACGCCGGGGGCGCTGGCGCAGCTGCCCGACCAGCTCTTGGGTCCGGTGAACGCGCTGATCAGCCTGGCGCACTACCACATGCAGGTGTTCAACTTCCACAGCGACCTCTCGAAGCCGCACGACTACGCCTCCCAGCCGTGGGAATGGCTGATCATGCGCACCCCCGTCGCCTTCTACTACAACGGCGACGAGACCACCTGCGGGGCCGACCGGTGCTCCAGCACGGTGCTGAGCATCGGCACGCCGGCGGTGTGGTGGCTGTCGCTGATCGCGCTGGTGGTGATGTTCGGCTGGTGGGTGACCTACCGCGACTGGCGGGCCGGAGCGGTGCTGCTCGGGGTGGCCGCGGGCTGGCTGCCGTGGCTGGCCTACCCCGAGCGCACGATGTTCGTGTTCTACGCGCTGCCGATGCTGCCGTTCCTGGCGCTGGCGATCACGCTCATGCTCGGACGGGCGCTGGGGCCCGCGGAGCACAGCCCCGACTACGTGCTCATGCGCCGGCTGGCCGGCGGGGTCGCCTACGGCGTGGTGCTGCTGCTCATCATCGCCAACTTCGCCTACCTGTACCCGGTCCTCAGCGCCGAGACGATCACCTACGAGCAGTGGGCCGAGCGCATGTGGTTCGAGACCTGGATCTACGGCAACGGCGGTCCGCCGACCGACTGATCCCGCCCCGATCCGGTCCGGCCCGGGGCGCCTGCCGCGACACGCCCATGGGCGCGAATCCACTAGTCCCGATTGGTGGAAAAATCAACCGGAACACCGCATCGGAATGCCCCGTTTTCAACGGTCGATTTTCGTCCCGAAAAGGCTCGGCAACGCCCGTATACGGCTGGTAGTGTTCTGCACCGGTTGCGGTTGTGGTTTCCATGGATGCCTAGGGCGCCTCGCGGAACTTACACGTGGGCGCTTGTCGTTTGGGCGGGAACTCCCGGGGACGGGCGCTCGGCAACCCGGGACCAGCAGGGTGCGGTTCCGTTGTAGTCCCCAAAGGGAGAGCAGATGGCTCAGGGCACCGTGAAGTGGTTCAACTCTGAGAAGGGTTTCGGGTTCATCGCCGTTGAAGGCGGCGGCCCGGACGTGTTCGTTCACTACTCGGCGATCGCGGGTACCGGCTTCCGGAACCTGGAAGAGGACCAGCAGGTCGAGTTCGAGATCACACAGGGCCCGAAGGGCCCTCAGGCGTCCAACGTGCGTGGGCTCTGACGTCGCCTGAATTCGTTTCTCGGCCCTTCGCTCGGTTTCGGGCGAAGGGCTGTTCGCTTTCCGGTGCCGATCGGCGCCGGCCCGCTCACTCGGACCGGTCGGCGGCCTCCGCATCGGGCGCGGCTCCGCGTCCGGGCACCCCGCCCAGCTCGCGCACCTGGTCGCTGAGCCGGGTGACCTGCTCGGCCAGCGCGTCGATCCGGTTCAGCACGGTCTCGTGCTGCCGCAGTTCGAGCTGCTGGTCCTCCTCCCACCGCTCGGCGCTGAACTCGTCCTCCATCGTGGTGACGATCACCGCGATGATCAGATTCAGCACGATGAACGCGCTGATCACGATGAACACCACGAAGTACAGCCATGCGTAGGGCGCCTCGCCCATGACCGAGTCGGAGATGTCCGGCCAGTTCTCCGTGGTCAGCAGCATGAACAGCGTGTAGAGCGTGGTCCCCAGGTCGCCGAAGTACTCCGGCGAGATCCCCTCGAACAGCTTCTCGCCCAGGACCGCCGCCGTGTACATGATCACGAACAGCACGCCGATCACGGCGCCGAGGCCCGGCACCGAGCGGAACAGCGCGTTGACGATCCCCCGCATCTGCGGGATGACGCTGATCAGCCGGAGCAGCCGCAGGATGCGCAGCAGCCGGAGCACGGAGAACCCCTCGGACGCTGGGATGAGCGCGACCCCCACGACCATCAGGTCGAACCAGTTCCAGGGGTCGCGGAAGAACGCCCAGCCGCGCGCCCACAGCTTGAGGGAGAGCTCGACGACGAAGAACGCGACGAACCCGTGCTCGGCCAGCCGGAAGTACGTCTCCAAATGGCCGAACCTGTCCTGGTAGGTCTCCATGCCCAGGGAGACCCCGTTGAGGATGATCACCAGGATGACCGCGTTCTGGAACCACCGCGCGTCGACGATCCGGCCGATGTGGTCACGCAGGGTCGGTGTCGTCTGTTCGGCCAATGCCTCTCCCACTGCACGAGGGCCGGAAAGCCCGGTGTACCGGCGGTTCCGGGATCCAGGCCCGGACCGCCACCACCCTAGCCGGGGGCCCTGGAACGCCGCGCGGGTGTGTCCGCATCCGGAAACGCGCAGGGCGCCACTAGGCTGTCCCGGTTCACCGGCTGACAGACATTAGTGAGGGCGGCGGAGGGTTGGGGATCGGCGGGGCGGCGGCGCGCGCGGGCCGGCGGCGGCACGGCCGCGGGCGCTTCGCGCATGCGGCGGCCTTCGCCGCGGCGTGCGCCGTGCTCATGCTCGCCACCGCCGACGCGGTCGCGGGCGGGCCGCTGAGCGCCGCCGACGCCGCGGTACACGCCTTCGCCGACCGGCACGAGCCCGAGGGCACCGCGCTGGCGGTGGCGGTCGCGGTGGCCCGGCTGGGCCAGCGCTGGGTCACCATCCCGCTGCTGGCGGCGGTGGGCGTGTGGGCGCTCGTCCGGCGGCGCGACTCCCGGCCGCTGCTGGCCGCGGGAACGGGGCTGGCCGCGCTCGCGGTGGCCGGCACGCTGCTCAAGGTCTTCGTGGGCCGGACCCCGCCGATCACCGGGGTGGACGTGGCCGATCCCGGGCTGGCCAACGTCGCCGAATACCTGGCCGTGCTCGTCGGCCTGGCCGCGGGGCCCTACGACGGTTTCGTCTCCCACCCCTCGGGGCACGCGGCGAACGCGGCGCTGAGCTACCCGCTGCTGGCCTGGCTGCTGTTCGGGGCCCGCGGGGTCCACCCCTCACACCGGGCGCTGCGCCGCGCCCTGGCGGCCGCCGCGGGGCCGGTCCTGGCGGTGGCGGCCATGGTGGTGCTCCTCGACTACCACTGGGTGAGCGAATCCGTGACGGGGATCGCACTCGGGGCCGCGGTCCTGGCGCCGGCCCTCCTGCTCCTGCGCCCTATTTCCGATTCGCCCGACCTTGCGTACACGGAGGATTCGGACAAAATCCTCCCCTCCACTGTGCCCCGGGGATCTTCCAGGGGTTAACCTGCTAAGTGGCCGTGACGACCACCACGAGGGGCCACCGAAGGGGTTGGGGCATGTTCAACATTGGGGCAGGCGAATTCATCGTCCTCGGTGTGCTCGCGCTCCTCATCTTCGGCCCCGACCAGCTGCCCAAGGCGGCGGCACAGGTCGGCAGGGTACTGCGGCAGCTGCGCCGGATGGCCGACAGCGCCAAGAGCGACATCCAGCAGGGGCTGGGTCCGGATTTCAAGGACTTCGACGTCCAGGACCTCAACCCCAAGCGCTTCGTGCAGAAGCACTTCTGGGAGGCCGAGGACGAGGAGGCCGACGCCTACCGCCGCCCGGTGTCCCAGCTCAACGGCAAGCGTCCGCCGTTCGACTCCGAGGCGACCTGAGCCGGCCCGTCCCCGCTCCCCGCGGGGCTCAGCCGAACAGCATCACGACGAACAGCGCCAGGCCGATCACCACGACCGACCCCACCAGGACCACGGGCGAGGCCACGGTGGCCACCAGCAGCTCGGCGGCCACCGTTCCGCACACGGCGGCCGCCGGCCAGGGCCAGCGGGGCGACGGGGGCCACTCGTTGCGCTGTTCCCGGTAGGCCGTCGCGAGCCCCGCCGCGGCGACCGCCGCCCAGAACACCACGTGGCCCCAGGCACGGGTACCGGCCGGGATGAAATCGGCGGCACTGCCGGTGTACATGACGAACAGCATGGTCAGCGTGATCAGCCGCCAGTGGCCGCCGCGGCCGCGCATCTCGGGGATCATCTTCACCCGCGCCGGGCTGTCCCGGCGGAAGCGTTCGGCCGCGACGGGCGGCGGGTCCGGCGGCGCCGGATCGGGCGGGGCCGGGGGCGGAAGGGGTGCCTCCGGGTAGTGGTAGCCGCCCGGGGCCTGTTCACCGATGGGGTACTCCCGGCCGGAGGGCTCCTCCGGTCGGTCCGGGCGCGGGTGGTCCGGGAACTCGGGCACGGTCCTCGACACCTTCTCTGCTCGCACGGTGTACGCCCGGATCCTTACCCCTGCTCGCCCCGCGGAACCGTGCCGCCGGGGGGCCGGCCGCCCGGATGCGGGCGGCCGGTGCCGTGCGCGGATCAGCCGCGGCCGGGGCGGCCGTAGTGCGCCTCCTCCCGGGCGTCGGTCCCGCGCGACCCGCTCAGCGGGCGGAACCGCAGGATCTGCGGGTCGTGGTCGCTGGCGCGGTCGTGGAACTCGGCGTTGATGCGCACGATCTCGTAGTCCGTGCGCCGGGCGAGCCGGGGGGCGACCAGAATGTGGTCCAGCGCCTGGGAGTTGCCGTCGAACAGGTAGTTGTACCGCTCCTCCTCCGGCAGCTCCAGCATCGGGTTGTGCAGCCCGCCGTCCTCGGTGAGCGCCTCCAGGGCCGGGGAGAACCAGAAGTCGTTCAGGTCGCCCGCCACCACGACGTTGGCCGCGGGGTCCGCTTCGAGGACGTCGTCGGCGAACGCCCGCACGAGTCCGGCCTGCGCGTTGCGCTGGACCTCGGACGAGCGCTCGGGCGGCTGGGCGAGGCCGTGCAGCGGCTGGTCGCCGCCTTTGGACGCGAAGTGGTTGGTGACGACCACCACGGTGCGGCCCTGGAACTCGAACTCGCCGGCCAGGGGCTTGCGGCTGTCGATCCAGGCGTCGGCGCCGGGCTCGATCCGGCCCGGCGAGACGCTGAGCTCGGCGCGCCCGCCGTCGCCCTCCGCCACCTCGACCGGCGTCGTGGCGTCGCCGCCCGGGCGGTCGGTGAAGGAGACGCGCCCGGGGTCGAACAGGAAGGCGTTGCGGATGTTGCCGCCGGGCTGCCCGCCGTCGGCCTTGTCCTCGGGGTCGATCTGCCGCCACTCGTAGTCGGGGCCGCCCGCCGCGGACACGGCCTCGGTGAGCCGGTCCAGGGTGCGGCCGGCCGTCACCGTGCCGTCGTCGGCGGGACCGTTGTCGTCCTGGATCTCCTCCAGGGCCACGATGTCGGGGGCGCCGAGGTTGTCGGCGATGCCCTCGGCCAGCCGGTCGAAGGCGGCCTGGTCCGACGCCGCCGACAGGTTCTCGACGTTGTAAGTGGCCACGGACAGCTCCCCGTCGCGCTGCCCGCCCGCCGTGCCCCGGGGCAGGCCGTTGTCGACGTGCTCGCCCATGGTGGTGGCCTTGACCACGTAGCCGCCGTAGCCGCTGTAGTAGAGCGGGCCCTCGGTGACGCCGGCGAGTTCGTCGCCCACGTCGGCTCGCGGAAAGGGAGCCTGGTCGCGGGGCAGCAGCGACTCGATCTTGAGGCGCCCGCTGTTGGCGTCGGCGTAGGAGCCGTAGGCGGTGCCGCCGCGGGGTGTGGCGTTGCGGCCGGGCTCGGTGGTGACCCACAGGGCGGAGAAGGGGTCGGTGGGGCCCACCACGCGGGCGTCTTCGACGCGGACCCGCATGTGCTCGCCCGCCGCCCAGAAGTCCAGCGCGTAGGAGCCGGGGTCCAGCGGCAGGTCGCCGATGTCGTCGCCTTCGGGCGCGTAGGCGGCGGGAACGGTCCCGGGTGCGAGGCCGATGGCCTCCGGCAGCTCCCGGTCCGCGCCGAGGACGGTCCACGAGGCGTCGCCGAGCTGGGTGATGGTCTGGAGTCCCGCGCCGGGGCTGTACTCGGCGACGGTCCCGGAGACCCGTACCTCGTCGCCGGCCGCCACGTCGGGGGTGCCGGACCCGGTGAAGACGAACAGCCCCTCGCTGGTGCGCGGGTCGCCGTCGCCCTCGGGGTCCTGGAACCAGAATCCGCGGGCGGAGCCGTAGGGGTTGACCGCCGTCACGACGCCCGGCAGGTCGGCCACCGTCCGGCCGGTGTAGGGCGACGTGCGCGTCGTTCCCTGGACATCGTGGATGCGCAGCCCGCCGGCTTCCTCGGGAACGGGGTCGGCGGTCGCCGGGGACGCGGCGTACGCGGTGATGAGCGACGCGCCGAGCGCGAGCGCCGTTGCGGCGCCGGCGGTGCGGGGCACGCGTCTGTGTGAGAGGGCCACCCTCTCCTCCACTTCGTGTCGGGGGTGGCCTCATCGTGCCCGTTGTGCATGACGGAACGGAATACCCGTTGTGAAGTCGGGACGACCTCCACCGCCGGCCGGGCGGTGGGGACGGGGGACGGTGGAGGACGGCCGTGCGGGGGCACCGCCACGGAGGGAAGGAGAACGGGTCCGGCGTGGTGGACCCCGGCCCAGGGGCATGGGCCGGGGTCCTCAGGGAACGGCGGTCCGGCCGGTGGCCGGTCCGGCGCCGGTGGTCCGAGCGCCTACTGCCAGCTCCATCCGCCATCGGACACGGGCGCCTCGGCCGCGGCCGGGAATGCCATCCCCAGCACCGCCGCGACCGAGATCGCCGCTATAGCACAGATCTTCTTGAGCACAGCGAACCTTTCCGTCGATACTTCATCCATCCCCGTCTTATAAGATGACCTATCGGTCACTCTCCACACAAGCCCCAGATCCGAATATTAGCGATGTTTCGTACCATTGTTTGCCTAGTGACGAAAATCCCGGATGCTCGAAAAGCCGACCCCATCGATCACCCCCGTTAAGTGCTGCGGCGACACAGCGTCAACAGGCAGAACGTCGGTCGGCGCGCATCCCGGCAATCGTCCCGCGCCGCAGATTTCCGAGGAGCGAAAAGCGTAGCTCTTCGCAGTCGCCCGGGTCCCCCTCCGGGCCCTCGACTCCGCGACTATCCGCGCGTGACCCCGAAGTTCCCGTTCATTCCCACTCCATCACCAGCGGCATCGGAGGGATTGCGAAAGTGTGACTCCGCGGTGTGTTTGGCATGAACAATTACCGCATCGCCGGACGAATCACCCTCCGTGACCGATAGGGCGGCGGGCGACCATCCGGAACACCCGACCGCACACGGGATCCCCGGGGGTCGGCGCTCGACGGCCATTGACGCACGCGCGCGTCGGGAAATTCGTCGGGGCTCCACGATGCACCGTCGAGCCCTTTCCAGTATGACAGGAGCACCAGCACCGCGAATACAGGGTGCGGGTTCGTACACCGCGGCCGTGGCCATTTTCCCGGCGGTGCACATGACCGGGATGCACTCCCTCCAGAGAATTCCCACGTCGCGCCATTGCGACCGGTCACCGATCAGCGACACGGCGTTCACCGAACCGCGACGGTCGCGAACGGATGACCCACGGTGATCTTACAGAAGCGGACGAATCAACCGCGATCGGCCGCCGGCCCGCGTGGCGCCGGGGCGGGGCCCCCGCCGTTCCGGAGGCGCGGAGGAGGGACACGTGCGCTCTCCCATCGTCGTGGATCCCGGGGGGCGGATCCGGAAGGTGCGGGACGATGCAGCACGGCGAAGTGCCGCAAAAGACGACAAATCACCATGCAACACGCAGGTCATGCCCGCAAGCAGGGGCTTCACACGTTCACGCCGTCGCCACCCGCGTGACCTCCCTTACGCCGCGGTTCGGCGGCCACGCCGACGACGCCGCCGCCCGGGTGCCCCGTCGCCGCGGCGCCGACCGCCCCCTGAGCGGCGAGCGCCGGGGGTGTAGCGGGCACCACCATCCGGGTGCCGCGTGCTCCCGCGTGAAGGTGTCGGCCGCTGGCGTGTGGCGGCAGGGGGCCCGCTCATAGCGTTCTCGGCATCGACATCCCCTCCATCTGAGGAACCCGCCCATGAGATCTCCGCTCCGACCGCCCCTCCGCCTCGTCGTCAGCGCGGGCCTGAGCACCGCCCTCTCCCTCGGCCTCATCGCCGGTGCCGCCCCGGCCATCGCCGGAACCGGGGCGTCCGCCGCCGATACCGGTGCGGCGGATCCGTCGCCGGTCTCCGAGGAGGGCGTGCGCGCGTTCCTCGACGAGCGCGTTCCCGCGCTGCTGGAGGAGTTCGACACCCCGGGTGCCGCGGTGTCGGTCTCCCAGGGATCGACGGCCCTGTTCCAGCAGGGCTACGGGGTCACCGACCTGGAATCGGAGGAGCCGGTGTCGGCCGAGGGGACGTCGTTCCCGGTCGCCTCGGTCTCGAAGTCGTTCACGGCGGTCGCCATGCTTCAGCTGGTCGACCAGGGCGAGATCGACCTCGGCACCGACGTCAACGAATACCTGCCCGAGGGCATCCGGATCCCCGACACCTACCCCGGCCGCCCGATCACCCCGCACCACCTGCTCACCCACACCTCGGGGTTCGAGGAGGCCGTCGGCGGCATGATGCCGGTCGAGGGCGAGCCCGTCAGCCCGCTCCGCGACTACATCGGCGAACACGTGCCCGAGCGGGTCGAACCGCCCGGCCGCTTCGTCTCCTACTCCAACTACGGGACCGCCATGGCCGGCCTCATCGTGGAGGAGGTCTCCGGCCAGGACTTCATGGACTACACCCAGGAGCACGTGTTCGCCCCGCTCGGCATGGAGCGCTCGGGTTTCGCCACGACGGACGCCGCCGGCGAGCGCTTCGACGTCCCGGCGGTGCACCGCTATCCCGGGCGCAACGAGGTCCAGCCCCCCGAAGCCCTCAACGTGATCCCGGCGGGCGGTGCCTACGCCACGGCCGCCGACATGACCCGCTTCATGGGCGCGCTGCTCGGCGGCGGCGAACTCGACGGGACCCGCGTCCTCTCCCCCGAGAGCACAGAGCTGATGCTGGGGCATCGGGCCGGCAACCACGACCTGCTCGCCGGCTCCGGGTACGGCACCTGGGAACGGCACCTCGACCCCGTCCGGGTGGTCGGCCACACCGGCGACCTCGGCGGCGCCCACTCCGAGTACGCGCTGGTGCCGGGCGCCGACCTGGGCGTCTTCGTCACGGTCAACAGCGACGGGTCCGGGACCGACATCCTGAACGACCTGCGGACGACCATCGTGACCGAGTTCCTGGAGGAGTTCGCCGGGACCGCGGCACAGGGCTCCGGGACCGCGGCCGACGGCGCGGGAAACGGCGACCCCGACGCGTTCGCCGGCGTCTACCTCACCACCCGGTCGGCCGAGAACGACCCCAGCGCCCTCAAGACCGCCATGGACCAGATGACCGTGACCGCCGCGGCGGACGGCACCCTGCGCACCTCCTCCCCGATCCTGTCCGGGGCCACGTGGACGCCGATCGGCGACGGCGTGTTCCGGAACGAGACCGGCGACCGCCTGGCCTTCATGGAAGAGGACGGCGAGATCATCGGGCTGACCATGGACGCCCTCGCCAGCCAGGGCTACAAGCGCGTCGACGCCTACGCCGACCCGCAGCTGCACGTCATGGTGGCCCTGGGCGCGCTGGCGGTCATCGCGACCATGGTGGCGTGGCCGGTGACCGCCCTGGTGCGGACCGTGCGCGGGGCCGACGCCGCCCCCTACCGCGGCGCGGCCCGCGCCGGCCGGATCGGCGCGGCGCTGACCGGGCTCATCTGCGTGGGCTTCACCGGTTTCCTGGTCTACGCGCTGTCGAACGGGGGCATGCTGGAGACCCTGCTGTTCACCTCGTCGCCGGCGCTGACCGTTCCGCTCGCGATCGCCGGGGTGCTCACCGCCGGGCTGCTGGTGGCGGCCGCCGCCTCCTGGTCCCGCGGATGGTGGACCCTCTCCGGGCGCCTGCACTACACGCTGGTGGTACTGGCGGCCGCGGTCTTCATCGGGATCGGCGGCTGGTACAACCTGGTGTGGCTGCCCTGACCGACGCGCCGCGGCGGCCCCGCCCGGCGGCCCACCGGACGACCCCCCTCTCGACCCCTCCCGGGTCGTTCACCTGAAAGGGGCCGGCGCGAGCCGGCCCCTTCTCCGTTCTCCCTCGATGCGAAGCGGTGGAAGCGGTGACACCGTGCGTTCGGCGGCAGGCGGTGTTCCCCCGAACCCGTTCGGCGACGACAATCGATAGAGGCGTTGAACGACCGTCCGGGGCCCTCCCGCCCGGAGCGGCGGACCGGGAACGAAAGAGGACGGCATGCCCGACGGAAAAGAAGAGGACATCCCCCTTGAGCTGGATGACGGGCTGGGGGAGGAAGCGCCGGAAAATCCCGCGGTCGAATCCTCACCTGTTCCCACGGACCTGCACTACGTCATCAACACCTATGCCGATCTGGAGATGGACGACCCCTTCCCGCCGATGATGTCGGAGGAGGACGTCGAGAAGAACGACTGGTTCCTGAGCTTCAAGTCCGACCAGAAGAGCCCGGCCGGCATGACCCACTACCTGGTATCGAACCTCCCGGGCAGCAAGGGTCAATGGACCCAGAACCAGGGGACCTCCGGGGGTAGCTGGACCGGGGCCTCCGACGCCAAGACGTACTACTCGGGCATCGCCTACAACTATGACTTCATGTTCAACCCCAAGGGCCGGGCGTTCTTCCACCACTTGTGGCTGGCCATCAACGGGCCGTGGCTGGGCGAGAACGGCCGGACGTTCAACCCCAAGACCATGGTCAACCTGGCATCGGACCTCGACGACCTGCTGAGCATGGTCAACAGCAGGACCGACGACATCGCCTCGTGGCGCACCACCGCCAAGGACACCCTCAAGGGCGCGACCGCCGACATCTTCGTGCAGCACCTGGGCAACCTCCAGCTGCGGTTCAACGCCCTGGGCAAGCAGGTCGCGGACTATCCCGAGGCGCTGCGCGACACCCGGAACGCGGCCGTGTCGACCGCGGGCGAGAAGATCCGCCGGGCCTACGACGACTGGCTGGCCACCGGCCTGTGGGACCCCAAGCTCGTGGTCGACAAGTGGTTCGAGGACAACAAGGACATCGCCACGCTCAGCAAGGGCGACAAGACCACCCAGATCGGGGACATCGGGGCCGCCAACGACGCCAACACCTGGAAGGAGATCCAGGAGCGGATCAAGAAGTCCTGGCGCAACGAGCTCAACACCTTCGTCACCGCCGCCTCCGACGCGATGAAGACCCTCTCCACCGCCTACACCGACAACCAGGCCAAGTTCGTCGAGATCAAGCCGCCCGAGGCGCTGACGCTGGACTGGTCGGGTGTGGGCGGCGGTGGTGGTGGCGGTGGGGGCGGTGGTGGTGGCGACGGTGAGAACGGTCCCTCCGACATCGAGAACGAGTACAACGAGACGCTGGAGGAGTGGTACCGCAAGCAGATCGAGTGGCTGGAGAACAACCCGCCCGGCGGGGGCGACGGCGACGGTGAGGGTGAGGGCGGCGGCGGTGGCTCCGACAAGGAAGAGGAGTACAACAACGCCCTCGACGAGTACTACCAGAAGCTGATCGACGAGCTGGAGAGCGGGCCTGAGGGCGGTGGCGGCGACCTCGGCGGCGAAGGCGGCGGCGGCGGCGATAATCCCGGCTCCGATAACGAGGAGCGCTACAACAACGCCGTCGACGAGTACTACAACAACGCCATCGACGAGCTGAACTCCGGGCCCGAGGGCGGCGGCGGCGGCCTCGGCGGCGAAGGCGGCGGCGGCGGCGATAATCCCGGCTCCGATAACGAGGAGCGCTACAACAACGCCGTCGACGAGTACTACAACAACGCGATCAACGATTTGAACTCCGGGCCCGAGGGCAGCGGCGGCGGCCTCGGCGGCGAAGGCGGCGGCGGGGACAACCCCGGCTCCGACAGCGAGGAGCGCTACAACAACGCCGTCGACGACTTCTACGACCAGCAGGCCGACAACCTGCAGTCGGAGACCGGCGGCGGGCCGGTGCCGATCGGCGGCGGGGGGCAGCTGGGCGGCGGCGGGGGCGGTAACAACGCCC